>JAGFJL010000093.1 GCA_024102725.1 Nitrococcus mobilis | reverse complement strand
GGCCTCTCTTTATGTGCAGCGCTTTTGATGACCCAGCCGGCCTGCCGCTGTGGCAGTGATCGAGTGCTCCACTTTACTGCCGCGAAGCGGAGCTGTCATCTTGGCCTGCGGTGCGGCGGGCGTATGATCCGGCGCCGCTTCAGCGGGTGAATCCGCTTCTTGGTGAGGAGAGCCTTGCCACGGCGCCCTGCCGTAACTCGACTTTGCGGCATCGATTGCAGTTTCGGCGACATGGTTGATGTCAGCGACGAGTTCGAGAACCTTCCCGACCTAGACATTCCCTTCGAGGACTGGGTGCGACGTCTGTCGTGCGAGCTCAGTCAAACGGAGCTGGCTAGGCTCCGCCTGGCTTGGGAGCAGGCTCAGTCGGTGTATTCGGGGCAACACCGGGCATCGGGGGAGGGTTGTTTCCGGCACGCCTTGTCGGTCGCCACGATACTCGCCGGAATGCGGCTCGATGCCGATGCAGTCATCGCCGGTTTGCTCCATGCTTTGCCGTCGTTGGGAGTCTTCGAGCCCGCGCATTTGGCCGCCGAGTTCGGTGAGGTGGTACCAAGCCTGATCGATGGGGTCGCGCAGGTCGTTACCGTCAGCGAACAGCGCGAACCGCCCGGCAAGCAAAGCACCGGCCAGGTCGAGGCCTTGCGCAAGATGATTCTGGCCATGGCTCGGGATATCCGCGTGGTATTCATCGCGCTTGCGCAACGTCTGGTCGACATCCGCACGCTAGAGCGCCGGCCGGTAACCGTTCAGCAACGCATGGCCCGGCAGACTCTGGAGCTCTATGCGCCGCTCGCCAATCGCCTTGGCCTCTTGCGGCTTAAATGGGAGCTCGAGGATCGAAGCTTGCGCATCCTTAAGCCCGCAGACTATCGGTGCATTGCACGCTTGCTTGCCGAGAGGCGCGTGGACCGCGAGCGTGATATCCGTGCTTTGCAGAGGCAAGCCTCCGCCGCGCTGCAGCAGGCCGGGATTGATGCGCAAGTAACCGGCCGAGCGAAGCATATCTATAGCATCTGGCGCAAGATGCAGCAAAAGGGCCTCGATTTTCACCATCTACTTGATATCCGTGCCATTCGGGTGTTAGTGCGCACAATCCCGGATTGTTACGCGGCACTTGGGGTCATTCAGAGTCTTTGGCAGCCGATCCCCGATGGCTACGATGACTACATCGCCACGCCCAAGGCGAACAACTATCAGTCTCTGCATGCCGCGGTAATCGGGCCGACGGGGAAGAGCCTCGAGGTGCAAATCCGTACTCGAGAAATGCATCAGCGGGCGGAGCTCGGGGTCGCTGCGCATTGGCGCTACAAAGAAGGTGGCCGGCGGGATGCCGCCTTTGACGATAAGGTCGCATGGCTGCGACAGCTGCTCCAATGGGGGCAGGAAGAGGCGAGCGAATACGCGCCCATCGACCGGTACAAGGCCGAGCTGTTCGAACATCGCATCTACGTCCTCACGCCACGGGGTGATGTGCTCGATCTGCCGCGAGGGGCCACTCCACTGGATTTTGCCTATCACGTACATACTCAGATCGGCCACCGCTGCCGTGGGGCCAAAGTCAACGCCAAGATGGTGCCCCTGACCCACACATTGCAAAGCGGTGATCAAGTGGAGGTATTGACGGCCCGTCATGCGGAGCCCAGCCGCGACTGGCTCAACCCCAACTTGGGTTATCTAAAGAGCGCCCAGGCCCGCTCTCGAGTGAGGCGTTGGTTTCGACTACGTGATTTCGACCGCAACGTGACTGACGGGCGCGCTTTGTTGGAGCGGGAGTTGCGCCGCCTCGGCGGGATGCCGTCGGTAAGTCTTGAGCGCTTGGCGCAGCGCGCGCGCTTTGCGAAACCCGATGAGTTTTTAGCGGCGATCGGTCGTGGCGACATCACTGGTGGGTATATCGCGGGGCTTATAAACGAGCCAGGCTCGCTCGAGGAGCCCAAGCCGTGGCCGGTTCCAGCGCACCGCAGGGGAAAGTCGAGCCGGGTTGGGTCCGATGCGATCGTCATCGACGGCGTGGGGAATCTGCTTACCCGGTTGGCGCAATGCTGCCGGCCCGTGGCGGGCGATTGCATCATCGGTTATATCACCCGCAACCAGGGCATCTCCGTGCATCGCCGTGACTGTCCCAATGTGGCGCGTCTGCGCAAGACCGCGAGCGCAAGGCTGATCGAAGCCGTTTGGGGTTTGTCGGGCGAGCAACGCTATCCGGTGGATGTCGAGATCCAAACGGACGATCCACAAGGACTGCTCAAAGCGATCTCCACCGTACTCGGTAGTGAGCAGGTTAAGTTGCTCGAAGCGGTCTCGTGTAGTGAGCAGCAAACTCGTCGAATGTACATGAATTTGACCCTAGAGGTTCGAGATACCGAGCAGATGAACCGGGTCATGCATCGCATCGCCGCTATGCGCCATGCGCACGGGGTGCGCCGAGTGACCCGCACCTAGTGACCCGCACCGGAGCGCACCGGCGGCGTTGTTAATCTGACCGAAGTATTCTTCCAGGCGCCCGCGGGGCCGCTTTGCATAGCACTTTTGGTGCGAGGCGCTGCGACGAGATGAGGAGTGTCTTTACTTATGCATGTGTTGCGGCGTTTGGCCGGGTGCCTGGCGATCCTGCTGCTAAGCCTCGGCACCAGTGGGTTTGCTCGGGCCGAGTGTCAAGCGGGTTCCGGCACCACCCTGCAAGCCATCAAGGGGGTGGGGATGGCACCGCTGGCCTCAGGTCGTCAAGTCACCGTGGCGGGCACGGTCACCGCCGTTTTCATAGCGCCGCATGCGCTCGGCGGTTTCTTTCTCCAGCAGCGCGGCACGGGCGGCCGCCCCCCAGTGGGGATCTTTGTCTATCAACCGCAGCGGGGTGGCAGCGCCTACCCGGCGGCGGGCGATCGGGTTGTGCTCAGCGCGCGTACGGGGCGTTACCGTGGCCGCATCCAGCTCGGGCGGGTTACCCGTACCCTGGTTTGTGGACCGAATCGAGCATTGCGGGCCTGGCCGTTGTCACTGCCTGCCAAGCCGGCGCAGTTGCGGCGGTTGGAGGGCGTTTTGGTGCGGGTGCCGGCCAAGCTGACCATCACATCCAACGCCCAGCTCGCCCACTACGGAACGCTTGGGCTGTCCGTGGGTGGGCGTTTGTTCCAGCCGGAGAACGGTACCAGCGCGGTCGCCGGCCAGCCAGCTGGGATTTTGCTCGATGATGGTAGCTATCATGCCAGGCCTCGGCCCATCCCGTATTTGGACGGCGTAGGCACCCGGCGGTTGGGGAGCGCGCTTATCGGTCTCACCGGTGTTTTAACCGAGGCTTTTGGGCGCTGGCGCATTCAACCGAGCACCGAGCCCCGATTCCGCGCTACGAACCCTCGCCCGGCCCGCCTCACCCCGCGCGCCGGTGCGCTGCGCCTTGCCAGTTTCAATATGGAGAATTACTTCATCAGCCGGGGTGGGCGCGGTGCCGATAGCACGGCCGCGTTTCGGCGCCAGCAACGCAAGCTGGTCGACGCAATCGTCGCATTGGATGCCGATGTGCTCGCTTTGCACGAGGTGGAGAACCGTCGCCAGGCGGTTGCCACACTCGTGCGTGCGGTCAATGCGGCCAGCCCGAGCGGGGCGCGGTATCTGGCCGCAGCGGCGGGCTCGGACTATGGTAATGGTGCCATTCGCACGGTGCTGTTATATCGTGAACAGCGTCTGGCACCGCGCTCGGTATGGATTAATGAGGATCCGGTGTTCACACGGCCGCCGATAGCGGCGAATTTTCGGCGCCTCGATGGTGAGCTCGCTACGGTCGGGGTCGCGGCGGCGCACCTCAAATCCAAGGGCGGCTGCCCCGCGCGCAGCGATTCGGACCAGGGCAGAGGGTGTTGGGGGAGGCTGCGCCGACGCCAGGCAGCGGCATTGGCTCAGTGGCTGAAGCACTTGCAGGCCGCAGTCGATCAACCGCGGTTTCTGCTCATGGGAGACCTTAATAGCTATTCTGGCGAGGCGGCGGTGCAAACGCTGCTGAGTGCTGGGCTCAGGGATCTGATCGCTGAGCGCGTGGCGCCCGCTGACCGCTACACATACGTCTATCACGGCTACGCGGGCTATCTCGATCATGCGTTGGCTACGGTGGCACTTGCCGATACAGTAGAGCAGGCGGCGATCTGGCACATCAATGCGGATGAGCCGCGCTATCTCGACTACATGAATCCCCGGGTCAAACCAACGTTTTACCGCTCCTCGGATCACGATCCGGTGGTCGTGGATCTGCGCTGAGCGATTACGCTTCGAGGTGCTCGGGTGGCTGGGGTCGGGCATATAGGAAACTTTGCACGTAATCCACTCCGATGCGCGTCAGGGTCTGTGCCTGCGCCGGTGGTTCTATCCCTTCGGCCACCACGGAGAGGCCAAGCGCGTGGGCTAGGTCGGTAACGGCATCGATAATGGTTTGGTCCGCGGTGTCATAAGCGATTGTTTTCACGAAGGAGCGATCCACTTTGACCGTATCGACCGGGAGACGCTTCATTCAGGTAGGCAAGCGAGGAGTAGCCGGTGCCAAGTCATCGATTGATAGTTGCACGCCGAGTTCGCGTTTCGCGTAAGGCCTTAAGGCCTATAGTGTCTCAGCCGCGCTCTGCGGACCGCGCATGACCACGGTTTCGGTCACTTCGAGGCCGAATTGTATGCACAGGCTGGGTCAATGGCGGCCGCCGCCAGGATGCGCTTGACCGTTGTCACTAGGTGTTTAGCCCCGGCATTTGATGGATTGGATCGAGAGTGAATCGGCCCGGGTCGTTTGTCCAGCATTTGCAGATGTACTCGTAAGGGGGGCAACCCCTTGAGGGTCTTGAGTCGATGCCCGAAGTTGTATGCATCGATTAAGACCTGGAGATGCGGGCGGAGTTGGTCGTGGTTCCCCGCAGAGGGCCTGCTTGGCCGCTCGAAATCCGTCCGTAAACCGCTTAGACGGGAGGCGAGTATGCGCCACGGCGGATTCGCCGGCAGCGTTGCCCAATTGCCGAACCAGTCATGCTAAGATGGCGGCCGCCATTTGCAATGGAATGCCGAATTCGCGGCGAGGCATTGGTTGGCCTTCGCATGAGGCGGGCGGCTCAATAGGGTGTCGGGGTTTTCGGCGTTCGACCGAGCGACCCTTGCTGCGCTGAAGATCCAATCTCCGTCTCGTGCAGCCGGTTAGCGGCTGCGACGAGGTTGCGAGAGATGTTTTTACCCATGGTCGGGTCTTGAGATGGGATCGCTCTCCGTGCGTGCTTTGGGTAGAGTGATGCTGGCCGCACTTGGCAGAGGCCGATCCGATCCAAGGGAGCGTCGCATCGGCGGGTGCGAAACGGCGAGCGCCATAGGCCCGCATCGATCGGGGTACTTGCATGGCTAGAACAGAGCGCTTATGGCAGGCCGCATCGCTTGTTATCGGTGGCATGGTCGTGGGCGCCGGCCTTTCAGCCATGGCGCTGGGGGAATCGAATTCAGCGCCGATTGGTAAGTGGAGTGAGCGAAAACTCGGCGATTACGTTGATCAGCGTATCGAGCAACGGTTGCAAGAGGCCGGGCTGACCGAGGATCAACTTGATGCGCGAATCGATCAGGGTATCCTCGCCTTTATCGCCAAGCAGCAGGCGCGACAAAAGGTCAAACCGATTCAGCCCGATGACCACGTGTTCGGGGATCGCACCGCACAAATTACTCTTATAGAGTACTCAGATTACGCGTGTCCTTATTGCAAGCGGTTTCATGCCACGGCGCACCGCATCGTCGAGCATTACCAAGGCAAGGTGAACTGGGTGTATCGCCATTTTCCGCTCAGCATTCACAATCCGGGTGCGGAAATAGCGGCCGCCGGGGCCGAATGCGCGGCTGAACTGGGCGGTAATGCGGCGTTTTGGGCCTTTAGCGATCGAATTTTTCAGCGTGCGCGCCCCGCGGATGAGGCAGTTTCGGCCAGCGAACTGGTTTCGCTGGCCGCTGAGCTCGGGTTGGCGCGAGGACAATTCAAGCGCTGTCTCGATAGTGGGCGAACACGCGCGGCCGTGCGCGCCGATGTCGCTGCGGGTGAGCAGGCCGGCATTACGGGTACGCCGGCGAATTTCGTGTATGACAACAGCTCCGGTGCCACCATCGCGATGGTGGGCGCGCGCCCCTATGAGCAGTTTACGCGGATTATCGATCAGCTGCTTGCGCGTTCATCGGTCGGCGGGCAGCCGATGAACCGATCCAAGCAGTAGGCAGAGGTTGAGGGAGTCCACATGTGGATTTGGCTGCATCGACTGGGATCACCGCCCTATTTCTATCGATTTGCAGGGCGACTGCTGCCCTGGCTGTGGACGGCTTGTCTCGTATGTCTGGGGGTGGGGTTGTATTGGGGCCTTGTCGTGGCGCCGCCGGATTATCAGCAGGGCGATAGTTATCGGATCATGTTCATCCATGTGCCGAGTGCGTGGCTGTCCTTGCTGAGTTATGTTCTCATGGCGAGTTTTTCCGCGGCGGCATTGATCTGGCGCGTCAAGGTGGCCGAGGTACTGGCGCGTTCGATCGCCCCGCTCGGGGCAAGCTTTACATTTATTGCCCTGGTCAGCGGTTCGCTTTGGGGCAAGCCTATGTGGGGCACTTGGTGGGTGTGGGATGCGCGTCTGACCTCTGAGCTTATTTTGCTGTTTCTCTATCTGGGATTCATCGCGCTCGCCTCTGCATTCGACGACCCCCGCCGGGCAGCACGTGCAGCCGGGTTGTTGGCGATCGTCGGTGTGGTCAATGTGCCGATCATTCACTTCTCTGTGCAGTGGTGGAATACCCTTCATCAAGGCCCCACCGTATCCAAGCTCGGCTCACCCTCGATTGCGCTCAGCATGCTGCTGCCACTGCTGGTTATGGTCGTTGCGCTGCATTTGTATTTATTGGCCGCCTTGTTGCAAAAAGCGCGCTGTGAGCTCATTGCTAGAGAGCGCAGCAGTCGGTGGGTGAACGATTTGCTACCTGGACGAGGGGTTGGCGATGAGCTGGCATGAGTTTTTGCATATGGGTGGGTATGGCATCTATGTCTGGTCGGCCTATGGGGTTGCCGCGGTGGTGCTGATTACAAATGCGCTATTGCCGGTATTTCGATTCCGGGCCCTGCGGCGTGAGATCGAGCGTGGAGGGCAGAGATGACGCGTCGGCGCAAGCGATTGGTACTGATTGGCCTGCTGATGGTTGGGGTTGCCGCCGCGGCGATGCTCGCCTTGACCGCTTTTCAGCAGAACCTCCTTTACTTCTTTTCACCTTCCCAAGTGGCTGCGGGCGAGGCGCCGCCCGACTATCCGTTTCGCCTGGGCGGGTTGGTCGCTGCCCAAAGCGTCGAGCGCGTGTCGGGCAGTTTGGATGTCCGGTTCCAGGTGACCGACGGCAATCGATCCATTCCGGTGACTTATACCGGCGTATTGCCGGATTTGTTCAGGGAAGGCCAAGGCGTGGTCGCGCATGGCCAACTCGATGCGGATGGAGTGTTCCGCGCTGATCAGGTGCTTGCCAAGCACGACGAGGAATACATGCCGCCCGAGGTCAAGAAGGCCTTACAAGTCTCCGACAACGGCACCGATCCGAGCCGCCACGCCAGCGGAGGTGAGCCGTGATTCCGGAGCTTGGCCAGTTCGCGTTGGTACTCGCGCTCTCTCTGGCCCTGGCGCAAGCCATCTTTCCCATCTATGGCGCACTACGCGGGCGCGTTGAGCTGATGGCCGTGGCCGTACCGGCCGCACGCGGCCAGTTCGTGTTCGTCGTTTGTAGTTTTGTCGCGCTGGCTTACGCTTTCCTGACTAACGACTTCTCGGTCGCCTATGTTGCGGCGAATTCCAACACGGCCTTGCCCTGGTATTATCGGTTCGCGGCCGTATGGGGGGCGCATGAGGGGTCGCTGCTGCTCTGGGTGCTAATCCTGGGGGTGTGGACCGCGGCGGTCACGGTGTTCAGCCGGGAGTTGCCCGTAACGTTCCGCAGCCGGGTGCTCGGTGTGATGGGGGTGGTGAGCAGCGGGTTTTTATTGTTCCTGCTAACGACATCCGATCCGTTCACGCGGTTGAATCCCGCTCCACTACAGGGCCGGGACCTTAACCCCTTGCTGCAGGATCCAGGGCTGGTCATGCACCCGCCGATGCTCTATATGGGCTATGTTGGCTTCTGTGTAGCATTCAGCTTTGCCGTTGCCGCCCTACTTGGTGGTCGTCTGGATTCGGCTTGGGCGCGCTGGTCACGGCCCTGGACTACCGGTGCCTGGGTGTTCCTGACCATCGGAATCGCTATGGGCAGTTACTGGGCTTATTATGAGCTCGGTTGGGGTGGTTGGTGGTTCTGGGATCCGGTGGAGAACGCCTCTTTCATGCCCTGGCTTGCCGGAACCGCGCTGATCCACTCGCTTGCCGTAACGGAGAAGCGCAGTGCGTTCAAGCGTTGGACAGTCCTGTTGGCGATTCTGACTTTTTCGCTGAGCCTGCTCGGGACCTTCCTCGTGCGCTCGGGGGTACTGACTTCGGTACACGCGTTTGCGACCGATCCCCTCCGCGGAGTTTTTGTGCTCGGGTTATTGGTGGCTGTAGTGGGCGGCTCGCTCGCACTGTATGCCTGGCGTGCGGCGAAAGTCCGCTCCATCGGCCGATTCGAGCTGCTGTCTCGAGAGACGATGTTGCTACTGAACAATGCAGTGCTCACCGTAGCCGCCGCTACGGTGTTGTTGGGCACGCTTTATCCGTTGGCAATGGACGCGCTCGGCCTTGGGCAAGTCTCAGTGGGCGAGCCCTATTTCAACAGTGTGTTTCTACCCTTGGGCCTTCCTTTGCTGGTGTTGGTCACAATCGGGCCGCTGCTGAAATGGAAAGGGGAGCGTTGGCCCGAGCTGATGCATAAGCTGCGGGGGCCGTTGCTGATTGCCGGAGTCACCTTGCTCGTTCTCAGCTGGTGGCTTTGGCAGATCAGTTTGGGCGCCGTATTAGGCATCACGCTGGCGGTTTGGGTCGCTACGGGCAGTTTTGAGGCCGTGCGCGAGCGTATCAGTGGTCGGCGCAATCCGCTTGCCGCGCTACGCCGGTTGCCACGGAGCATCGTCGGTATGGCACTGGCCCACCTGGGTTTGGCGGTCTTCGTCGCTGGGGTTACCGCGGTCAATACGTTTGAATCGAGTCGCGATCTGCAGATGCGGCCCGGAGAGGCTTATACGGTCGGTGACTATACGTTTCGTTTCGGCGGCACGCAGTCGATTCAGGGTCCCAACTATCAAGCCACCGAAGCACGGGTCGAGGTGCTGCGCGAGGGCAAGTCGGTAACGGTGTTGCATCCGCAGAAACGAGTTTATCAAGTTCAACGCAGCCCCATGACTGAGGCAGCCATCGACGGCGGGATATTTCGCGACATGTTCGTTGCGCTTGGCGAACCACTGGGCAACGAAGCTTGGAGTTTCCGGATCCGGCTCAAGCCGCTGGTGCGTTGGATCTGGTTTGGTACGATTATGATGGCAATTGGTGGCGTGATATGCATTACGGATCCACGCTATCGTCGGTTGCTCGCGCGTGAGGCGGCGACTCGGCAAACCACCGTGGAAGAGCGGTTTTCAGAGGCTAGGACATGAAACGTTATCTCCTGCTCCTGCCTTTGATCTTGTTCGGGGCGGTGGCGGTGATGCTGGGTGTCGGTTTGACGTTGAATACCTCGCAGGTCAACTCGCCACTGGTAGGCAAGCCGGCGCCGGATTTTCAGGCCCCTAGCCTGCAAACCCCGGAGCGCAGCGTGCAGCTCTCTGACCTCAGTGGCCAGGTTGCTCTGGTCAATATCTGGGCGAGCTGGTGCACCACCTGTCGGCAGGAGCACCCTTATTTGATGGCCTTGTCTGAGCAGGGCATACCTATTTACGGAATCGATTACAAGGATGAACGTCCCAAGGCGCTTGCTTGGCTTGAGCAATACGGCAATGCCTATCGGGCCATCGCCTTCGATGCGCAAGGTCGAGTTGGAATGGACTGGGGCGTATATGGGGTGCCGGAGACATACGTGATCGATCGGCAAGGGGTCATTCGTCATAAGCATATCGGTGCCATTACTGCCCACAGTCTTCGTGAGCAGTTGCAGCCGCTCATCGCCGAGCTTCGCCGAGAAGGTGAAAGCCGATGACAATGGCACGAAGCGTTTTTATGATGGTGCTATTCGCCTTTGTTGTGGCGATCGCTGGTGTCGCGGATGCGGCGTCGACGCTTTATCGTTTCGACAATCCCGACCAAGCGCAGCGGTTCCAGGCATTGACGGAGCAGCTTCGCTGTTTGGTATGCCAAGGGGAGAGTATCGCGGATTCCAATGCGGATCTGGCGAAGGATCTGCGCAGCCGAGTGCACGAGATGATTTTGGCGGGCCGAAGCAACCGGCAGATCATGCAATTCATGACCGACCGCTATGGCGATTTCATTCTCTACAAACCACCGTTCGCCCCGCGGACCTATTTCCTCTGGGCCGGCCCGTTGCTGCTGCTCCTACTCGTCAGCGCCGTCATGATCAAGTACGTCGGGCGTACGCGTCGCGACAAACAATCAACAATCGGGCTGCAGCACGACGAGCGAGCGCGGTTATCTCGGTTGCTCGGTGAGTCGGGGGAACCCAAGACGGATCGAACGCAGACATGACCATGGTTTTCTGGATTATCGCGGCGCTGATGACGCTGCTGGCGGTTCTCCTCGTCGTTGTACCGATTGTAAGGGGGGCTAAGCGCTTTGGCGCCGGTGCAGCAGAGGCGAATATCGCGATCTATCGACGCCGTATCCGTGAGCTCGAAGAAGAACGCGATGCCGGCACGATCTCGCAGCAGAACTTTGTTGCCGCGCATGCGGAGATCGATCGCCAGCTACTGGATGATGTAGGCGAGGAGGTGGGTGTTGGGGTCACCGATAGCCGGCGGCGTAGCCGTTTGCCTGCCGTTGTCGTGAGCTTACTTTTGGTGCCGGCGGTCATCGGGGGGTTCTATGCCTGGAATGGCCTGCCGAATGTGCCGAGTAACGCATCGGTTGATATCCTCCACGCCAGCGCGCAAACCCAAATGGAGTTTGTGGAGAGGCAACTTGCGCAGTTGAAAGCGCATTTGCAGCAACAGCCCGAGGACGGCAAAGGCTGGCTTGTATTGGCTCGGGCCTATGCGCTTCTTGGTCGTCACCAAGAGGCCGCCACAGCCTTCAAAAAGGCACAAGATGCGCTGGGTGATTCCGCACCGGTACTTGCGGAGCGTGCCCAGGCACTTGCCCGTGCGGCGGACGGGCGCTTTAACGGTGAGCCGGAGCAGCTTCTTGCCAGCGCATTGCAACTGGACCCGGGGAATACCCTGGCGCTTTGGCTCTCCGGAATTGCCGCAAAGCAGAAGGGCGATCAGGCGCTGGCAACGGAGCGCTGGCAAGCCGCATTAGCGACGGTGCCCGCCGACAGTGCGGCGGCTGCGACCATTCGTGGCGCGCTTGGACACTCCGGCGAATCGGCCAAGAAAGTGGCGGTGCCTTCCGCCGCAGTGCGGGATGCCCGCATCAAGGTGTCAGTACGGCTCGATCCAAAATTCGTTCACGAATTTGCGTCTGAGACGCCCGTATTCGTATTCGCCCGGGCCGTCAACGGGCCACGAATGCCGCTGGCCGTCGTTCGGACTACGGTCGGCCGGCTGCCGCAGACTGTGACTCTCGATGATTCCCAAGCGCTCGCCAGTGGTGCGAAGCTCTCCGCTTTTCGAGAGGTGCGGGTGGTGGCCCGGGTCTCACCCGATGGTGAAGCGACACCCAAAGCGGGCAATGTGCAAGGTAGCAGCGGGCCGATCCGAACCGACGCGGATAAGCCTGTCAGCTTGGTGATGGACTCCCGCATCTAGCCCAAGCTGGTCATTCGAGTGTTATCCGCAAGGCGGCGGCTATGGCCCAGGGCATCAGTGAAATGCTCAGCACCGATAGCGCCAAGAGAAACAGCAGTGGTCCCTGAATCGGTAAACCATGAGCCGCTTGATCGATCGCCGAGGCGCCGAATATCAGCACGGGGACATAAAGCGGCAGCACGAGCAGGGACAGGAGCACGCCCCCGCGGCGAACGCTGACCGTCAGTGCCACGCCGAGCGCACCGGTTGCGGTGATGGCCGGCGTTCCGGCGGCAAGAGTCAGCATGGCTACGGCTACGCTCGATACCGGTAATTGATAGAATAGTACCAGCAAGGGCGAGACCAATATCAAGGGCAACGCCGTGACCAGCCAGTGAGCAAGCAGCTTGGCAAGGACGACGATCGACAAGGCCTGTGGCGCGATAGCGAACTGCTCCAGAGTCCCGTCGTCGAAATCCGAGCGGAACAGCTGCTCCATCGATAGTACCGAGGCCAGCACGGCCGCAACCCAGAACACGCCAGGACCAATGGCACGCAAATTTTCGGGGGCGATGCTTACCGCGAGCGGAAACAGCGTGGCTATCAGCAGAAAGAAAACCACTGGATTCAAGTAATCCGCCCGGGAACGGTTGGCGAGCAGCAGGTCGCGTAGCAGCACAGCGAAGAAGGCAGACCGCAGAGCCTGTTCAGCCGGTGCCGAGCGGGAGTCGGGAAACGCTTGCTCGCCCGAGGGACAGTCGTTGATGTGTGGTGATGATTGCTGATCCGCCTTCGGCAAGGTGCTCCTCCAACAAAGTGGATAGCCCATCGATCGTTTGTCTGTCGAGGGCAGTGAACGGCTCATCGAGTATCCATAGGGGTGCGGCTGTAAGTATGAGTCGAGCCAACGCGACCCGGCGCAGTTGCCCGGCGGAGAGGTGCCGGCAGAGCGTGGCTGCGTAGCGCTGGATGCCCATACACTCAAGAGCGG
>JAGFJL010000164.1 GCA_024102725.1 Nitrococcus mobilis | reverse complement strand
CAAAGTGGTGCGCGATGAGCTGCCATTGTTCGTCGGAGAGGTCACTGTCGTACACAAGCTGATCTCTTGTGTGAGATTTATAATATATTTATATGATAAATAGCAGCGTTTTAACAAGACAGCTTCTCATCGCCTACTGCTTCGACCGTTGGAGCGCAACCGGCATCGATGAGTCCGCTATTCCCGCGCAGTTGCGCAAGGTTCTCGACGCCGTGGAGCACCAGCATCAGGATCGCTTCCCGTACAACCTGATCGGATACGTGAGCGCCAATAAAAACGGGCTGCTGGCGGACTTTTTCGGGCTGTTCGATCATCTCGATGAGGAGGCCAAGACGTACCTCAGCCGATTTCTCCACGAGCAGGGGGAGGGCTCGCTTAGCTGGCGCCTTTTGGACCGGTTGCAGCTGCTGGTGAAAGAGCGCAGGTCCCTGCTGCAAAAGGCGCAGCAGCTCAAGCTGGAACGTGAGCGATTGAGAAAGCAACCGGAGGACGATGCAACCCGGGCTTACATAGAAGAGGTAGAGCGGGAGCGCGGCGCCGTCATGTCCCTTCTCTACAGTCGCAATACCCAGTCGGTACTGAACTTTCTCACGGATGAGGGCCTCCTGCCCAATTACGCCTTTCCCGAAGAGGGCGTCACCTTGCAGTCCGTGATCCTGCGGCGCCGGTCGACCGAGCAGCGACAGACGGGCGATTCAGCCTTCGAGAAGGCACCCTACGTCTTTCAGCGCCCCGCCCAGGCTGCGCTGGGCGAGCTGGCACCGGAGAGCTGCTTCTACGCTGTCAGCCACCAGATGGAGATCGATCAGGTCGATCTGCAGCTCTCGGAGACCGAGGTCTGGCGCTTTTGCGATCGTTGCCAGCACACCGAGCGCGTCGACCTGGCCGACCGACACAGTGCTTGCCCGCGCTGCGGCAGCCCGCAGTGGGCGGATAGCGGACAGCGGCACACGGTATTGAAGCTGCGCCAGGTTTACTCCACGGTTGACGATCGCATCAATCGTATCGGGGACGATGCGGAACAGCGCGAGCCGCAGTTCTTCAACCGCCAGATGCTGGTGGATATCGGCAAGGGCGGCAATCAAGGCGGTTTCCGCCTCAAGAGCGACGTCTTGCCATCCGGTTTCGAGTTCCTGCGACGGGCCACCTTCCGCGAGGTGAACTTCGGAGCCGCCGGTGGCGAGCTGCACATCTTCTCGGTTGCTGGTCGAGAGCTATCCCGCCGCGGGTTCCGGATCTGCCGCCACTGCGGGAAAGTGCAAAAAGAGAGGCTTCGGAGAAACGAGCACCCACATGCTTATACCTGCATGCTGCGCAGGAACCCGGAGCAGACGACGGCGGAGGACTATTTCGACAGCCTGTACCTCTACCGCGAGCTCAGCTCAGAGGCAATTCGCATTCTGCTGCCGCTGAGCGAGGTGGCCTATTCCGACGAGAAGCTTCACTCCTTCGTGGCGGCGCTAAACCTGGGGCTCCGCAGGTACTTCCGCGGTAATGTCCATCACGTGGAAGTCACCGACATGCGCGAGCCGGCGGCCGCAGAGAGCGGTGAACGCATCTATCTGGTGATCTACGACCGCATCCCCGGGGGTACGGGCTATCTCAAGGATCTGATGCGCACTCCGGATAACCTCATGCGGGTTCTAGAGGCGGCATATCAGCGGCTGAGCAGCTGCGAGTGTATCGATGACGAGCACCTCGACGGTTGCTACCGTTGCATCCTCGCCTACCGCGACAGCCGCAACATGCCCACGATATCCCGTAAAGGGGCCGCTGAGCTGCTTGCCGAGATCCTCGCCTTGCGCGATCGATTGGAGCCGGTGGAGACGCTCTCGAACATCAGTACCAATGTGCTGATCGAGAGCAAGCTCGAGCAAAGATTCGTGGACGCACTGGCGCAATTGCCGGGGGCGCAATTGACCAAGGCGATGGTCAACGGCAAGACCGGCAGCCTGCTGACGCTGCCCGGCGCGGACGGCCAGCCGATGCCCTGGCTGGTGGAGCACCAACGGCAGGTTGGGCCGATTGACGACGTCCCGGTACAAACGGCTATCGATGTACTGTTGACACCCGCGCGGGCAAAGGACGCGGCCCAGTATCGGCCGATTGCCGTTTATCTGGATGGCCTGCAATACCACCATGACATTGTGGCGGATGATGTAAGCAAGCGTTCAGCGCTGCTTCTAAGCGGGCGTTATTGGGTCTACTCACTGAACTGGGATGATTTGCCCGAGCCCGGCAACCTGGCCAAGCCACACGTTTGCGATCTAATGCGCATGGACGGATCTGCTCAGCAGGAAATGAACAGATTGTTCGACGGCATGGCCAACCAGGCCAGCTGGTTGTCGTCCCCCGAGCATAAGGCCGTACATGGCCGGGGTAGCCTTGAGTGGCTCGCCTGCCTGCTGCGGGAGCCGGAACAGGCTAATGCCGCATTCCTGCAGCGGACTGTCTTTCGTGGGCTCACCGCGTTGGCGCCTCAGGCAGTAAGAGACCCGGCGCTGCGCCAGAAAATCGGCTATGAGCTGACGGAAAACGCCCCGCTGCATGTGCGTGATGCGCTGTGCCTCGACGTGACAGACCAGTTGCCAGGTGGTTTCATGGATGCGCTCGGTAACTCCACGCAAGGCGTGGAAATGGCGGTGGCGCTGTCGGTAAGCGCCATGCAGAACGGCAAGGCCAATGCAATTGCCGCGGCGCTTCGCATCCATCTGTGCTTTGACGATCGGCGCAGCGACCTCACGGACGACTTCAAGGATCATTGGCGCGCATTCTGGCACGCCGCGAATCAGCTCCAGTTCCTGCCCGGCTTTTCCATGGCGACGCGGTCGGCCGTCACTTCCGGGTTGTTGGATCAGCTCTGGTCCGCCTGGCAGACGCTGCCTCAAAGCGCACCGGCTGAATGGGAGGCGAGCGGATCGTCTGTGGAGGCCGCGTGGCCCGATGTCTTTGCACTCTCATCTTTGGCGCGCACGCAGATACGTGCGTTGATCGAGTTGGATCTGCCGGAGCCTGAGGTCGGCGTTGATCTCGCTACGGAGGAGGGCGAGGTCATCGTCGGTGGGGATGTCGTGGAGCTTTGCTGGCCTGACCATGGCGTTGCCGTGGTAAATGAAACACCGACCAGAGTGCTTGAGGGATGGCACCTGGTCCCGGCGGACGAGGCAATGGTGAGCCGGGTTAAGGAGCTGGTTGAACAGGGGGTATTCTGATGGAGGGCCTGCAGGTTGCCATATCGCAGGATTTCTTTACCGCCTTTGCTCGCATTCCCCGGTCAAAGCAGAAGAAAGTCAACGAATTCGTGAGCAAGTTCCGGAATAACCCCCACGCATCCGGCATCAATTACGAGAAGATCAACGATGCGGCCAGCAGCCAGTACCGCTCGGTGCGCATCGACCAGGACTACCGCGGCATCGTCCTGAAGCCGGAGAAAGGCAACGTATATCTCCTTCTGTGGGTGGACAAGCATAACGCCGCCTATGACTGGGCCCGCCGCCATCGCTGCGAGGTCAATCCGCTGACCGGTAGCTTACAGCTCTACGAAACCATTCATGATGAGGGGCAGACAGACGCCGCGCCCGTCACCCCGGGATCGACGAGCGAGGATGCCGAGCCGCTGCTAGGAATTCGCAGCCGGGAATTGCTGCGCCTGGGCGTACCCGAAGACCGGCTGGCGCAGGTGCAGGGGCTGACTGCCATGACGCAGCTGGAAGGCATGGAATCCCAGCTCCCGGTCGAGGCCTTTGAAGCGCTTTGCTTTCTTGCCGATGGCGTGCCCCTCGATGAGGTGATGGAAGAATACGCGCTGCCGGACGGCCCGGAGGTCGACCCGGAAGACGTTTCGGCCGCTTTGCAGCGGGCGCAGAGCCGGCGCCGTTTCCATGTCGTGGGGGATGAGCTCGAGCTGCAGCAGATGCTGGAAGCGCCGCTGGAGCAGTGGCGGGTCTTTTTGCACCCGACTCAACGCCGTCTGGTTGAGCGGGACTGGAACGGCCCGGTGCGAGTCCTGGGTGGTGCCGGGACCGGTAAAACCGTTGTCGCGATGCACCGTGCCCGTTGGCTGGTCAAGACTATTCTCAAACCAAGCGAGCGCCTCTTGCTCACGACCTTTACTCGTAACCTTGCCACGGACATCGAGGCCAACCTGCGCAAAATCTGCTCGGCAGACCAGATGAAGCAGATCGAGGTCACCAACATCGACGCCTGGGTTCACCGCTTCCTCAAACGCGAGAGCCACTCAGCCCGCATCGTGTATCCCGGCCAGGAGGCATTCGAGAAGTGCTGGAAACGGGGCATGCAACTCGCTGACGGGGCATTGGAGCTACCGGACAGCTTCTATGAAGAGGAATGGCGGCGGGTCATCCTGCCGCAACGGGTTATGAGCCAGCCCGAGTATTTCAAGGCGAGCCGTGCGGGCAGGGGCGTGCCGCTATCGCGCAAACAGCGGGCGCGGATATGGCCGGTGTTCGAGGAGGTGCGCTTTCAATTGCATCAGGCGGGAGCCATGATCTCCGAAGACGCCGTGTTCACTGTTCTGGATATGCTGGCGGAGGGAGCCGTTGCCAGACCGTACCGGGCAGCCATTGTCGATGAAGCGCAAGACTTCGGGATGGAGGCGCTCAAGCTGATTCGTGCTCTCGTGCCGGATGGCAAAAACAATCTCATGATCGTGGGTGACGGACATCAGCGCATCTACGGCCGCAAGGCCTCCCTGAGCCAATGCGGCATTGATATCCGTGGCCGCGGCCGTAAGCTGCGGATTAATTACCGTACGACCGAGCAGATTCGACGTCTGGCGACCGCCGTGCTCGAGGGGGTGGACGTAGACGACCTAGACAACGGCAATGATCCGGTGAAGGGCTACCGTTCCCTTATTCAGGGCCAGCCACCGGTAATTAAAGGATTTGACACCGAGCTGGAGGAGAGTAGCTGGGTCGTTGGCGAAATCGAGAGCTTGCTTGCCGAAGGGATGCGATCACAGGATATCTGCGTGGTGGGGCGCACGATCACGCAGCTCAAGGCTGTTAGCAGCGCGCTGCAGCAGCGTGGGTTGGAGACCCACGGCATCAGCCGCGATTCTGCCGACAATACCCACATAGGGGGAGTGCGTCTGGCCAACATGCACCGGATCAAGGGCCTGGAGTTCAAGGCCGTGTTCCTGGTCGGCGTGCGCGATGGAGTCGTACCGCTGGCGCTGTCCATGACACATACCGAAGATCCGATCGAGAAACGTGCCCGCGACCTGAATGAAAGAGCGCTACTGCACGTAGCTGGAACCCGAGCCGTGCATTCGCTTTATATTACTTGGTCAGGCGAGCCGAGCCCCTTGCTTAAGGTGGGGAACGCTGCGGAAATAGCGACTGCCGGATAGCTAAAATCGCGGCCCTAACGTAGAGAGGCTATCGCCCCAACAGCAAACGCAAGCTGCAATGGGATAGCCCGGTCATAAGCAAGGGGAAGAAGACAATACCCGTGCGGCATACGATTCTGATAACACGGCCCTTGGCGCGGTGCATGGCTCTGGTCGAAGCCGCCCGCGAACGCGCGCACGGACGTCAGGTGCTGAGCCCGGCGCAAGCGGCCGCTCGCTTGGCCGGCGGGTTTTTGCAGGCGCCGGAACCGGCTGCCGTGCAAGAGGCGCTCCATGCAACCCTTCTGGATGACTCCATTGCTTTAGGTGAGCTGGAAGGCATTCGCCGCTTGCCCGGCATGGTGCGCGCCAGTGCCCGATCGCTGCGCCGGGTCTGGCTGAGCGGCCAAGATTTGAGCACGCTGGCAGCACACGGCGAGCCGCGCTTGCAGGCTATGGCGCAGCTCGAGCGTGCGGTGCTGAGCCGACTGCCTGGCGCCCGGCTGCGGCCGTGCGAATTGGTCGCCAGGGCGTTGCAGCAAATCGATCAGGCCCCGCGTCTGCTCGGCCCGATTACGTTGCGGGGGGTGTTCGACCTCGACCCTGTCTGGCGCCCCCTGCTGCTCGAGCTGGCCAAGGTCGGATCGGTTCGCTGGGAGGCTCTGCCGGATGCCAGGCCGCACTGGGCCTGTAACGGCACCCGAATCAAGTGGCAGGCGATCAGCCGAGCGACTCCGCAAGTGAGCCGAGTCTCTTGCGCCAACCCGCGGCATGAGGCCTTGGAAGCGCTGCGCTGGGCGCGGGAGCTGCTTGCCGTCGGCCACGCCCGGCCGGAGGAGATTGCGATTGCGGCGCCGGCAACGGCCGAATGGGAGCCGCACATTGCGCTCATCGCCGCCGAGGCCGATCTGCCCGTTGCGTTTGCTGGCGGGCGGCCGGCGTTGTCGACGCCGGATGGACAGGCGGCGGCCGTGCTGGCGGAGATTCTACTCAAGGGGCTGAGCCGCAGCCGCGTGCAGCGGCTGCTCAGCCTGGTGCGTGGGCAAACACCGCTGACCGCTCAAGTTCCACCCACATGGCGGCGGATCCTGCCGAAGGACGCACCGCTGTTGCGTCTCGACCAATGGCGGGTGTGCCTAGCAAGCGCCGTGACGGCAGGTAACGGCGCTGCTGAGGGACTGCTCAGCGTGCTGGAGCAGCTCGATCGCGGCCTCGACGCGGCGCAGGCCATCGGCGAGCTGTTCCTTGGTAACCGGGCCCTGAGCATTTGGCGCACGGCGCTGAGCGAGGGATCGGCCCGGGCATTGGATGTCACACTCGAGCGTCTGCGGGTCAAGGACGACCGTGAGCCGGCGACCGCCATCTTGTTCGGCCAGGCCGCCGATCTGGCCGCCTGTCCTCGACCTTACGTGTGGCTGCTGGGCTTGACCAATCGCGGCTGGCCGCGAACCTCGCAAGAAGATGCACTGCTGCCGGCCCATGTACTGGAGCCGGCCGTGCTCGATCCGGTTTCGTTGACGGAGCGCGATCGACGGGATTTTCAGGCCATTTCGCACACGACGGCGAAGCGGCTCATCCTCTCCCGGGCCCGCCACGATGCCGAGGGCCGGGAGAATGGCGAGAGCGCGCTGCTAGGTGCCATCGATGCAAAAGAAATCTACCGGCACGATGCGCGCGTGCCGGAGCATGCCGTGAGCGAGCCCGACCGGGTGCTGGCCCGGCCGGATGAGTTCGCGCAACAGCCTCGCGCCCGCAGCGCGCGCGCGTGTTGGCTCAATTGGCATCGGCCGCAGCTCACGGCGCATGACGGGCTATTGCGTGCGGACCATCCGGCTCTGCAACGAGCACTGCAGCGGCCTTTTTCGGCAACTCGGCTGCGCGCGCTCGTGCGCGACCCCTTGGGATTCGTCTGGCGCTACGTTTTGGGGTGGGAGGCGCCGGTGGTAGAGCGTGAACCGCTTGCGCTGGATGCCCAGGCCTACGGCAACTTGACACACCAGGTGCTGGAGCGGGCATTGGTGCGTCTTGAGCAGGAGATGGGGGTGGCCGGTGCGACCGCCGGTCAGGTGAGGTATGCCGTCGATGCCGCGGTGGTTGACACCGTTACCGAGTATGAGGTGAACGAGCCCGTCCCGCCGCGAGTTCTCTGGCGCCGCACCCAGGCCGAGATCAGACAGCTGGCACTCGCCGCGCTGACCTACGAGGAGCCGCCTCTGACAGGTCAGCGCTCGTTCGCCGAGGTTCCGTTCGGCGGCGGCCGCTTGGCGCATGAGGCGGATCGGCCCACCCCCTGGCATGGCGCCGCGGCCGTGCGAATTCCGGGCACCGATCTTGCCATCACTGGGCGGATCGATCGACTGGATCTCTCGGCCGATCAACGTGTTGCCCGTGTTACGGATTACAAAACGGGGAAGCCGCCGGCCCCGGGCAAGACGGTCATTGTAAGGGGTGGCGCGGAGCTGCAGCGCTGTCTGTACGCCTTCGCGGTCCAGGCTCTGCTCGGGCCGCAGCTCGTAGTGGAGGCGCGGTTGCTCTATCCGGGTGAGCCCGGCACGCTGCTGAGCATGGAGGCGCCGCGTGAGCGTCTCGAGGAGATCGCTCGTTACCTGGTCGCCGCCCGCGAGCATCTGCTGGCGGGCCGCGCGCTGCCCGGGCCGGGCAGCGCCGAGTTCGACAGCGACCCGTTGCGGTTCGTTTTGCCGGGCAACGCGAAGGCGATCTACCTGGAAACGAAACGCCCGCTCGCAGCCCAGAGGTTGGCACCGTTGCCGGAGCTTTGGGAGTTGCCATGAGCGAGCTGATCGATCACCGGCAGCGGTTTCGCGCGCTGACCGCCATCGATTCCACCTTGCTGGTCGAGGCAGGAGCGGGTTCCGGCAAGACGGCGCTCATGGCCGGGCGCATCGTTTACTCGCTGGCGCAAGGCATCGAGCCGGGGCGGATCGCCGCGATCACATTCACGGAGCTGGCCGCCGGGCAGTTGTTGGTCCGCATTCGCGGTTTTCTCGAGCGGGCTTTGCGCGGCGAGATTCCAACCGAGCTGCAAGCCGCTTTCCCCAATGGCCTGAGCGATGCTCAGGCGGCCCGGCTGGCGACGGCCCGCGAGCGCCTCGCCGAGCTCACCGCCACCACGATCCACGGGTTTTGCCAACAGCTTATCCGCCCGTATCCGGTCGAGGCCGATATCGACCCGGGGGCAGCGATCATGGACGCCCCGGCGGCGGAGTTGGCATGGCAAGATCTATTGGAGGCGTTTCTAAGAGAGCGCCTCGAGGCGGCGGAGGCGGGTGGTCCGCTGGCCGCCTTCATTGAGACAGCGGGTGCGAATTCAGCCACGGAAATCGACCGGATCGCGCGTTTTCTGCGGCGGAACAGAAACGCCGGCCCGGTTGCGGCGCTAGATGCTACCAAGCGGCTCGAGTCACTGCACGAGGCGGTTATCGCCTTGGCCAGCTGGCTACAAGAACAGCCCTGCAGCGAGCCGACCACGGTGGAGTTGGTAGCCGAGTTGCGCGCGCTGGTGCAAGCCTATCGGCGCGCATTGCAACACGGCGCGAGTCCGGCGGTGCTAATGGCCTTGGCGTTCGCTCCGCCGCGGTGCAGCGCCCATACGCAGAAGCTCACCTTCCGGAAATGGGGCCGGCAAGGCAAGTGGCAGAGCGCCGCGACGACAGGCGGTCTGTCCAAGGCCACCGGCAGCGCACTCTCGCGGGAAGGGGAAGCGTTGTATCAAGCGGTCGGAGCGGCTTGCACGGCGCTGCAGGGGGCAATCGCCACCGGCGCATTCGAACAGCTGGCCGAATCGTTACGCCCTTTGCTGGAGCGCTATCAAGCCTACAAGCGCGATGCCGCCTTGTTGGACTTCGATGATCTGCTGGCAACGGCGTGCGCTTTGCTACGCGATCCCGCCAACGAACCGGTGCGCTGTGCCCTGAGCGCGCGTTATCGATACATTCTGGTGGACGAATTTCAGGATACGGACCCCCTGCAAGTGGAGATCCTGTGGCGACTGTGTGGAGAGGGCACGCTCGAGACGCCCTGGCAAGAACGCGTGCTGCGGGCCGGTGCGCTTTTTTGCGTCGGTGATCCCAAGCAGGCGATCTATCGCTTTCGTGGTGCTGACGTGGCTACCTACGTCGCCGCCCGGGAGCGGCTCAGAGCCGCCGATCCCGAGTGTGTCCTCGAGATAACCGCCAATTTCCGCTCCCAGCGGCCGATACTCGAATGGGTGAACGAGCGCTTTGCCGCGCCGCTTGCGGCCGCCGGCCAGCCTGGCTTCCAACCGCTTGCCCCGACCCGGACTCCGCCGGATGACGCTCCGCGCGTGGTTCGACTGGCGGTGGCAATGGAGGCCGCCGGTGACAAACCCCGACCGAGCGAATACCGCGCGGCGGAGGCGCAGCGGGTGGCGGAGCTGTGCCGACGGCTCATCGGCAGCTACCCGATCCACGCCGGCTGCCGGCCCCGCCCTTGCCGGGCGGGTGATATTGCGTTGTTGGCGCCGTCCGGAACCGAACTCTGGCGCTACGAACGGGCGCTCGAGGAGCGGGGAATCCCGGTTGCCAGCCAGGCTGGCAAGGGGTTTTTCCGCCGCCAGGAGATCCAGGATCTCATCGCCGTCACCCGTGTGCTGGCCGATGCCCGCGACACCGTGGCGCTCGGGGCACTGTTGCGCGGACCTTTGGTGGGGCTCACCGAGGAGGCGTTGCTCGACATCGTCGATCGGTTGCCGCCGTCGGAGGATGGCGCCGGACGGGCGCGGCTGACGCTGTGGACCGAGCCGGCGGCCGTGGCGGATACGCTGGCCCGGACGACACTCGAGACCTTGCAGGCATTGGCGGCGCGGGCGTTGGTCACGACGCCGTTTGCGCTGCTCGGGCAGGCCGTTGCTGAGCTGCATGTGCGTCCTTTGCTGCTACACCGCCACCCCGGCGGAGCGGAGCGCGCCCTGGCCAACGTCGAGCGATTCCTGGAGATGAGCAAACCGTATGCGGCGCGGGGCTTGTTCGCCTTCGCCGCCGATATGCGCGCGCGTTGGGAGGATGCCGAGGCGAGTATGGAAGGTCGCCCGGACGCACAGGAGCACGCCGTTCACCTCATCACCATGCACTCCGCCAAAGGTTTGGAATGGCCCATCGTAATCCCCGTCAATACCGTGAGCGAAGGCCGCGCCGCCGGCGGGCCTTTGCTCGATCGCTCGGGCCGGCGGATCCACTACTATCTGGGTGCTTTCCGCCCGGAGCGTTACGTCACGGCGCTCGACGAGGAGAAGGCCGAGCAGCGGCACGAGCAGGTTCGGCTGCTTTATGTGGCCTTCACGCGGGCCGAGCAATTGCTGGTGTTGCCGCAGCCGCTCGAGGCCGAATCGGGTTGGTTCGGCCTACTCGATCTGCGCCTCGATCAGTTGCCGGCGCTCGATGACAGCGGTTGGAGTACGGCGCCGCCGGAGCGTGCCCCGGGGCAGGTCATAAATGGCCAGGATCGAGTGAGTTTTCAGCGCGAGGCGCAGCGCATCCAGGCCGCCTGCCGAGAGCTCGTTTGGCGCCGGCCCAGCGAGCATGAGCCGGCCGGCGCTGGGTCGAGCGTGGCGGACGAATCCAGTGTGTTCGTCGAACCGGCTGCGGAGGCGATGAGTACCGCTGAAGGTGGTGCGCTGCGTGGAACGCTACTGCACAAGCTCATGGAGGAGGTGCTGACGGAAGAAGTGGGCGGTACCGTACAGGCGCTGCAAACGCGCGCGGCTGAATTGCTGGCGCAGTTGGCGCCTACTCCGACTCCGGGCGCAACTCCGGCGGTCAGCGACTCACCGGCCGAGCTTGCCGAGCTGGTGCGGCGCACCCTCGCCTTGCCTGCGGTAGCGGCGTTGCGGGCACGGCTGCTGGCGGAAGTACCGATTTACGATTGCTATAAAGCGGCTGAGGCTTCACGAGCGGAAACGCTGATCTCGGGAGTCGCCGATGCACTCGCACTCGGTACTGACGGTACCGTCGAGGCGGTGATCGATTGGAAAAGCGATATCGCTCCAAGCGAGCGCGTGCGCCGGCTCTACCGCGAGCAGGTACGCGCATATCTTGCCGCAACACAGGCCAAGCGTGGGTTGGTCGTGTATATGAGCCTGGCCGAAGTGGATGAGATCACCGCGGCCTGATCTCCGCTTGCTGCAGGCCGCACGGCCGATCGCGCGGTGGTGGAGAAGATGCGCCGACGGCCTATGCTGAAGGCAAGGCCCTCACTTTTACCGGAGGCATCCATGAGCGGAGCCGAACTGGCATTGTTCGCGTTGGGCGCGACCCGTGAGTACGGTCAGCAGATCGCCGCTTATCTGGGAGGCGAACTCGCGAGGCATGAGGAGCGTGCCTTCGAGGACGGTGAGCACAAGAGTCGGCCGCTCGAGAGTGTTCGAGGACGCGATGTCTACGTGCTGCACTCCCTCTACCAGGATGCGAGCGAGGGCGTCAACGACAAGCTGGTACGGCTGTTGTTCTTTTTGGGGGCGCTCAAGGACGCGCAGCCGAACACGTTGACTGCGGTCATGCCGTACCTGCCCTATGCTCGCAAGGATCGGCGCACCAAATCACGCGATCCCGTTACGACCCGATACCTCGCGCAGCTCCTGGAGGCCGTGGGGGTGGATCGGGTGATGGCCGTTGACGTGCATAACATAGCCGCCTTCGAGAATGCTTTTCGAGTGCCGGTTGTCCACTTGGAAGCCGGTGCGTTGTTCGTGCGCGCGCTCTGCCGCCAGGCTGGTGACTCCGAGGTGGTCGTCGTCTCACCCGACGCCGGCGGCTACAAACGCGCGGAACGGTTACGGGAACTGCTCGCGAAGCGGCGGGGTCGTTTACCCGGTATAGCGTTCCTGGAGAAAAAGCGCAGTGACGACGTGGTTTCGGGGGAGGCATTGGTTGGCGAGGTCTCGGGTCGCATCGCCGTGATCGTCGATGATCTGATCAGCACCGGCGGCACGCTCGTCAAAGCCACCATGGCTTGCCGAGAGGCCGGAGCGAGTGCGGTCTATGCGGCGGCCACGCATGGTCTTTTCACCGGGGCGGCCAGTCGTGTGTTAGCGCAGGCACCGCTCGAGCGGCTGTTCGTGGCCGACACGGTCCCGCCTTTCCGGCTGGATACCGAGGTCTTGCAGAATCGAGTCACGGTGGTGCCGACAGCGCCGCTGCTGGGTGAGGCGATTCGGCGGCTGCACCGGAACGGCTCGTTGAGCGAGCTGCCCACAGTCTTTCTCGATCAAGGCTAAGGCGGGCGCATATTCGTGCAGCCCTCGTGACCGGGGTATAGCAGCGGGTGTCACTTGCCAAGCCGGCCGCAGAGCCGGCGGCACGCCCATTGCTCCAGCGGCCGTTCTCGTCCGGCGCTTATTTGCCCAAGGCCCAATCGGCCGGTTCCTCGCATAACGGCAAGTCCGGGGTTCTGCGGTGCCGCCCGAGTTCGCGCCGAGCCGCCTGCAGCGCCGAGCGCAGGCCTTCTTCCACCACCGGATGATAGAAGGGCAATTGCAGCACCTCGTCGATCGTCAGGCCTTGCTGTATGACCCAAGCCAGCAGATGGGCCAAATGCTCGCCGTCGGGTGCGGCCATTTCCGCGCCGAGCAACCGCGCGTCCGAAACGCCGGCGTAGACACGCAGGCACCCGGCATTGCGCCCGGCCATGAGCGCGCGTCCTTGGCGGGAGAAATCGGCTTCGCCGACGACAATGTGCTCGCGGTCGAGCGCTGCATAGCTCTGCCCCACGCGTGCGGCGTTGGGCTCGGTGAAGACGATGCCGAGTGCGGTGCGGCGGGTCAGACATTGCGCCTCGGGATGCAGTGCAAAATAAGCGGCGATGCGGCCATCGTCGGCGGCTTCGTGCAGAACCGGGCGCGCGCCGTTGACATCGCCGGCGATGTAGATCGGATGGTTGCCGAGGCGCCGCGTTGCGAGGTCGAATACGGGTATTCCCCGCTCATCGAGTTCCACGTCGAGATTCTCGAGGCCGAGCCCCTCGAGGTTGGGACGGCGCCCGAGGCTGGCGAGCACCCAATCCACCTCCACGGCCCGATCACCGGTGCGCACACGCACCGCATTGCAGTCCGCGGACTCGAGCTGTACCTCGGTCCCGGTGAAGACTTGCATGTCCGCGCGCAGGCAGCGGATCAGCGCCTGCGAGACCTGCGGATCGGTCAGCCCGGCTACGGTTTCAGCGCGCGTAAAACCGGCCACTTGCAAGCCGAGCTGCGCCAAGGCTTGGCCGAGCTCGGCGCCGACGGCGCCGAGGCCGATGACGGCCACACGCGGCAACAGATCCTCCTGCTCGAAGATATCGTCGGAGCTCAGCACTCGATTCCCGAACTTCCGCCAAGGCTCCGGCAGCACGGGCCGGCTGCCGGTGGCGATAACCGTCGCCTCCGCCTCGATCCGCTCACCGCCGAGCTCCAGCGTGTGTGGGTCGAGAAAGCGGGGCCGCCCCCTCAGGCTGCGCTCGCCGAGCGACTCGGCCAGCCGGATCGGGCCGGCGATGAAGCGATCGCGCAGGCTTCGCACCCGTTCGAGCACGGCCGATAAGTCCACCGAGAGCGCCTCGGTACCGCGCACGCCGGCCTCGGCGAGAAAAGTGCGACCGTGAAAAGCATGGGCCGAAGCGAGTAGGGCCTTGGAGGGCATGCAGCCCACACGTGCGCAGGTGGTACCATAAGGGCCGTCGTTGATGAGCACCACGTCGGGTGTGATGCGCTGGGCTTCCTTGAGCGCGGTCAAGCCGGCGGTGCCGGCGCCGATGATCGCCAAACGTACCTTGCGAGCCATAGCGTCCACCTCTAGCTGGAATCCCTTTGGTAAATCAATGGCACTTACTTAAGTGGTCGGGTTTCGCGATATTCGATCCGAGGGCCGCCGTAAATCCATCCTTGGAGGCTCGCTTGCCGCGTCCATGCGGCAAACGCCCTCAGCTCGAACACCACGAAACCCTCTCAGCCCGCTGCAAGTCGGTAAAGATGAGTGCCATTCCTTTGGTAAATTAGTGAGTTACGGAATCACCGGAGCCGAACCGGCGATTACCTTCATCATACAGGCAAACTTGCGCCCCAATGGATTGCGGGTCAACCACGCAAAGCGCTCTGCGGCGACCAAAGATCAGGAGGTGTACCAATGAAAGCAGTCGCCCTCACCCATTATCTTCCCGTCGATAACCCGAAAGCGTTTCTTGACGTGGACCTGCCCAAGCCTGCAGCTTCAGGTCGTGACCTTCTGGTCTCTGTAAAGGCCGTATCAATCAATCCGGTCGATACCAAGGTCCGCAGGCCAAAAGACAAGGTGGAAGAGGCCCCCCGCGTTCTTGGTTGGGATGCCAGCGGGGTTGTCGAAGCTGTCGGCCCGGACGTCACGCTCTTCAGGCCGGGGGATGAGGTCTATTATGCCGGCGATATCACCCGGCCCGGTTCCGATGCAGAATTTCAGCTGGTGGACGAGCGCATCGTCGGATTCAAGCCGAAGAGCCTCGGTTTTGCCGAAGCCGCAGCGTTACCGCTGACAACGCTCACCGCCTACGAGGCTTTCTTCGATCGTCTCGGAATTGATCGTGATGGTGCCGACAAAGGACAGTCGGTGCTCATCATCGGGGCGGGAGGTGGTGTCGGCTCGATTGCCATTCAGCTTGCCAAGGTGGCCGGGCTCGTCGTCATCGCCACGGCCTCGCGCCCGGAGACGACAAGCTGGGTCAAAGAGCTCGGCGCAGACCATGTTGTCAATCACCGCGAACCCATGGTTGAACAAGTGCGTGCCCTCGGGTTCCACTATGTCGATCACATTGCGATCTTCAACGACATGCGCCACTGGGACACGGCGGTCGAGCTGATCCGGCCCCAAGGCGGCATCGTTTCCATCGACGATACCGATCGGCCGATGCCGATGGAGGGCATGAAGAGAAAGGCGGCCAGCTTCCACTGGGAGTTCATGTTCGCGCGTGCCATGCACCAGACGCCGGATATGATCGAGCAGCACAAACTGCTGAGCTGGGTGGCCGAGGAGGTCGACGCCGGGCGCATCCGCACGACCGTCAACCAGGTATTCACCCCGATCAATGCCGCCAACATGCGCGAGGCGCACCGACTGGTCGAAACCGGCGCTACCAAGGGAAAGATCGTGCTGGAAGGCTGGGGAAACTGATATCGCGCGATTAGGCCGCTCTGAGGCCGCTTATCTGGGAGCGCGTCAACCCGTATGGGCGATTCGACCTCGACGTGAATGCCCGGTTGGCGTTGCTCTAATTGAAATGGCGGCCGGTGACACGACTGCTTGTTCTACTCTTATGAGCGCGACACGGTTGCCGATGCGGGTAGAGGAAGGCGAGATGCTCGATAGGCTTTACTGGGCGGAGCGAGACTGTGTGCTGTGAGTACGTACTTGGTTGACTGGCGTGGAGCATAAACGGCCTACGAACGGTCTTTTGACCCAACCACTACCGGCCTGCGGGCCACCGCTCGGCCGCGCGTGGCTCAAAAGCGTTGCCGAGGATTTCCAGGTCACAGAAATACCGCGGGTCCGACCGGATGGGCGGGGCGAGCACCTGCTCGTCGAGATCCGCAAACGCGATCTCACCACCGCCGAGGCGGTCGAACGGCTCGCCGGCTTTCTCGGCGTAGCGCCCCGCGCCGTCGGCCATGCCGGGCGCAAGGACCGCAACGCCGTAACCACCCAGTGGTTGAGCGTGCATCAGCCCGGCAATGGGGACCTACCGGCGCCGGGGGCAATCGCCCCAGGGCTCGAGATCCTGAGTACGGCCCGGCATAGCCGCAAGCTCCGGGTCGGCGCCCTGGCCGGCAACCGTTTTTGCATTCGGCTGCGCGGTATAGACGTGCCCCGTGCCGCGGCGGACCGGCGGTTGCTGCGCATCGCTCATCGCGGCGTGCCCAACTATTTCGGCCGTCAGCGCTTCGGCCGCGGCGGGGAGAACGTGGCCAAGGCAGTTGCCTGGCAACGCGGCGAGTTAACGATCCGCCGGCGCGATATCCAAGGCTTGTTGTTGTCGGCGGTGCGTGCGGAGTGCTTCAATCGAGTGCTTCACCATCGGGTGGAAACCGGCACCTGGGACCGCGCTCTGAGCGGCGATTGGATGATCCTCGATGGCCGGGGCAGCGTTTTTGCGGCCGCCGCCGAGACACCGGCGCGGCTCGCCCAGCGTCTGGCGTTGCAGACGATCCACCCCACTGGCCCGCTGCCCGGGGTGGGCGAGCCCTTGGTAACCGACGCCGCTCAAACGCTGGAGCAAGCCGTGCTCGACGAGATCCCTGAGCTGACGGCGTTGCTGATCCGGCGCAAAGTCAGTGCTCGGCGCCGGGCGCTGCGCCTGCGGGTGGTTGAGCTCGCCTGGTGGTGGCCGGCCGTGGGCGAGCTGGTAGTCGGATTTCGGTTACCGCCGGGGGCCTATGCGACGACGGTGCTAGCCGAATGCTTCGAGCTCATCGAACCGACTGGAGCCGACTGAGGCACGGTCTATATGCCAAACCCATCGGGCGGATTGTCGGCGCAGACCGGCGGGCAATCAAGAGGGCCTAGCGAATACGTGACCGAGCTCGTAGGCGATGATCCGGGTGGGGCGGCGTTGGCTTATTTCGATGCCTGTCCGTGTCGCTGGGGATTTGATCCGATGCAAAAATACCCTGAGAGGTGCCGCTGATCGAACTCAAGCGGGGGCGCGAGCGCGCGCTGGGGGCGTATCAGCACTATGTGGTCAAAAATAAACCCATAATTTGAGCCCGATACCGCAAGAAAGGGAGTGAAAAAGCGATGAAAGCCTCCGATCGGCTCGTGCAATGCCTGGAGCGCGAGGGTATTACCCATGTCTTTGGCGTGCCGGGGGAGGAGAACGCCGATGTCATGCTCGCGCTGCAGGAGTCGAACATCCGCTTCGTGCTGGCGCGCCATGAACAAGGGGCGGCGTTCATGGCGGAAGCCTTCGGGCGTTTGACCGGCAACCCGGCTGTATGTTTGGGCACGCTGGGGCCGGGGGCGACCAACCTGATCACCGCCGTGGCCGACGCCAACATGGACCACGCGCCGATGCTCGTGCTGACCGGCCAAGGGGCCACCACCCGGCAGCACAAGGAGAGCCATCAGATCATGGACGTGGTGAGCATGTACGCGCCGGTGACCAAATGGGCACATGCCGTGCGGCATCCGGACAACATCCCCGAAGTGGTGCGCCGGGCCGTACGCACCGCCCGCGCCGAGAAACCGGGGGCGGTGCATATCGAGCTCGCCGAGGACATCGCCAAGCTCGACTCGGCATACCCTCCCATGGAACCGCGCCGTTTCCGCCGGCCGGGCCCGGACGACAAGGTGACGGATCAGGCTTTCGAGTTGCTGCGCCAGGCCCGGAGCCCGATCATCATTGCCGGCAACGGTGCCATTCGCAAACGCGCCAGCCGCCAGTTGCGCCGTTTTTGCGAGCACACCGGCATCGGCGTCATGTGCACCTTCATGGGCAAGGGCAGTGTCCGTCTCGATGCCGATTACTGCTTGTTCACCATCGGCTTGCAACAAAAAGATTACGTCAGCTACGCCCTCGATCAGGCCGATTTGGTGATCACGGTGGGCTACGATTTGGTGGAATACCCGCCGCGCTTGTGGAATCCGCAAGGCGACAAGACGATTCTCCATATCGATTTCACACCGGCCGGCATCGATCGGCAATATCACCCCCAGGTTGAGTTGGCGGGCGACATCGCCCACGCGCTTTGGGCGCTCAATGAACGCGTCGTGACCCGTGAGCTGCCCGGCTACGAGCTCGACATGCAGCGCCGCACCCGCCAGCGCATGCAGGAGGACTTCGCGCTGCACGCCGAGGATGACACCGAGGGGGTGATCCGCCCGCAAAAGGCGATTTGGGATGTTCGCCAGGCGCTTGGCGAGCAGGACATCCTGCTCTCCGGGGTCGGCGCCCACAAAATGTGGATCGCCCGCTACTATCACTGCTACGAGCCCAACACCTGTCTGATCCCCAACGGGTTTTGCTCGATGGGCATGCCCTTGCCGGGGGCGATCGGTGCTCATCTCGTCTACCCGGAACGCCGGATCTTCGGCATTGCCGGTGACGGTGATTTTTTGATGAACGTCCAGGAGATGGAGACCGCCCGTCGGCTCGATGCGGATATTACGCTGATGGTCTGGGAGGACGGCGGCTATGGGCTGATCTCCTGGAAGCAGGAGGATGAGTTCGGCCGCCACACCGACCTCGCCTTCGGTAACCCGGACTGGTTGAAACTCGCCGCGAGCTTCGGCTGGCAGGGGCAGTATGTCGCCGACGCCCAAAAGCTGCGCTCGGCGATCGACGCCGCGCTTGCCCACCGCGGTCCGTCGCTGATCGTCATCCCGATCGACTATCGCGAAAACCGCTTGCTCACCCGCCGCCTCGGCGAGATCCGTTGCTCGATCTGAGGCGCGGTATTGCAGTTCGCCCGTGACGGTGGCCGGTACGTACCCCGCAGCCCTGCTTGGACCAAGGCGGTCTGGTTTATGCGCCGCAGCCGGCTACGCCGATTTGGTTTCCCTGATCGGCTCCATGCCCTGACGCTTGAGTGCGATCTTGACGCCTTCGTTCGCCTCCATGCGTTGGCGATGCGCCTTGAGGGCCGGATAGTCGTCGATCGACAGCGGGGTCTGCTCGATCCAGCGGCACAGCACGTACAGATACGCATCGGCAAAGCTTTGTTCGCCCAAGTACCAGTCGGTGCCGCTGTTTTTTAGAACAGCGTTCATTCGCTCGTAATGCTGCGCCAGTTTGCCGTAGGCCTTGTTCTTGACTTCTTGCTGGGCGGCCTCGCTGTCCGCGAAGCGCTGCGCCGCGAAGTGGGGACCGTAGTCCGCGTGGACTTCCGAGGTCATATAGCTCAACGCCTCCGCTTCCTTCCGGCCGAGTCGCTTATCGCGCGCATAATCCTCGTTGCCATAGGCGGCGCCGATATAGGCGAGGATTGCGGCGGCCTCGGTCAGCACATCGCCGTCATCGAACTGAAGCGCCGGCACCTTACCCTTGGGGTTGATGGCGAGGTAGTCGTCCTTTTTGTGGTCACCATAGGCCAGGTTGTGAATTTCGATCGGTGCAGCGAGCCAAGCGATGGCGATATTGGGTGCCAGTGCACAGGTGCCGGGCATGGTGTAGAGCTTTGCCATGATCGTTCAATCTCCCGTTTCAGTTTGCGTTCAGCAAGGCGGTAACCCTCAGCTCGATCCGTGACGGCCGCGTTAAGATCGTTGCTTACAGCGTAGGCACGCGAGGGTGGTTCGGCTAGATCGCGTTCAGCGAACTCGATGTTTCGCCTCGGGGAACGCCGCCGTGCCAGCGGGGTTATTCTCTCACCAGTGCCGGCCGGCGAGCAGGCAATATTTCCGTTCCTAAAGAGCCGATATCAATGCGGATCGAACCCCTTTTGCAAGATGGGGTTGCGCTCATCCCTTGAGTTTAGCGGCACGCGAGCATCCACTGTAAACCAGCGCAAGCGGTAGGGGTGCCACGCCTGCGAGTGTGAATGGCGGCACATCCCGTAGCGAAACGGCGGCGGCAGCCCGGGGAACACGTAGCGCAGATCGGTGAACCACACGCACCGCTGCGCGCCCCGTAGCTCGTCACGATAAACCACGGGGTAGCGTGCAAACCGCCGAAACGGCGCCATCTCCGGGTGGCGCCACACCTGTCGGACCGCTGCCGAGGGCGAGGCGGGGGGCGTTACGTGTTCCCGCCAGACCAGTCGCGAGGGGGCCTGATAAGGGCGGATCAACGCCGCCACGCCCGGGAGTCGGCGCAGCCGTTCGTGCAGCGCGGGCATAAGCACGAGGTAAGCTTCCGCGTAGTACTCATCACGCACGGTGATCACTTTCCAGTACACCGGCAGCGGCGCCATGGGCAGAGCGTGAAAAGCGTGCTCGGCCGTTGTGGGCGTGGGGGCGTGAATCAAGGCAAGCGTTTCGGCCGCGCTTTTTAGCCAGGCCTGGGTGGCAATGTAGAGGACTAATACGAGCAGGCCGACGCTGGCGCCGGCCTGCGGGCGCCAGCGCGCGGAGGCGAGAAGCCCCAGAATGACCACGCCGGTGAAGAGTGCGTCGACGACGAAGCTGAAATCGAGCGCGGGATGCCAGTTCGACAACGGGGCAAGCAAGTGGACACCATAGGAAGTCAGCAGGTCGGCGCCGATGTGCGAGGCAATGGCCAATGCCGCCAAGGCGATCGCGGCGGTCCGCGGCACGGCGAACATCCAGGCCAACAGCGCTCCGAGCAGGGTGGCCCACAGCGGCAGCAATACCAGCGAGTGCGTCGGCCCGCGGTGCCATTGGGCGAGGAAGGCCAGGGGGTCGATCCAGTAGGTCAGGTAGTCGATGTCGGGAAAGGCGGCGGCCACCGCGCCGATCCAGCCGTGCCGCGTTGGGCTGGTGCCGGTAGCCGAGGCGGAGACGGCGCGGGTGACCAACGCCCCCAGCAGCGCATGCGTCGCGGTATCCATGGCATCACGGCTTGTGTTCTAGCAAACCCCCGCGCCGGCGGGGTACCGCCGCACCGGCGCGCGCATCGAGCGAGCGTAACAACCGGGGCAGGGGCGGTAGCCGGCCGAAGGCGGCCGCCAGCCGGAGCAGGCGGTGCAGGAAGCGCTGGGTGGTCTGGAGATCGCCACGTGGGTCCAGGAGCCAGTACGCGAAAGTCGTGACGAACAGCGTGGTCAGGACGCTTTCGTCGAGCGCCCGTAGCACAAAGGTTTGCGGGCGGCCGCAGGCCTCCCGTACCCACTGAACCGTGCGACTGATGCGAAGCACGGCGGGGATTTGGACATGCAGATGGCCCGGCTCCAGCTTGTTGAGGATGATCTCGCGGGTCACGCGCCGGTGCCTGTCGAGCGCGCCGAGCCAGGCGATGATGCAGTCCTCGACACGTTCGAGCTCCGGCAGAGGTTTGGTCTGTTCGCTGGCCGCCGCTTGCAGCATTACTGCATCCGCCCGGTCGAACCAGGCCTCGGCGATGGCTTCTTTCTCCCGGTAGTGGCGGCGGATATCGTCGAGGCCGATGTCGAGTGCATCGGCCACATCGATGAGCCGGACCGCCTCCCAACCGATGTCTTCCGCCAGGGTGAGGGCGGCATCCAGTATGCGCTGATCGAGCGTGGCGGGATAAGGAGCCGTGTTTTCCGGCGGTCTTGTCATGCAGCTTGCCCCGTTTGAGATTCTCCTTTTGTCCTGACTATAGTGAATCAACTCTTCGATGCGACGATAACCAGTGTGACGAGCACGCCGCCGGCCAAGGCAACCAAGCTGTATTTTTTGTGTTCCTGCTCGGCTCTGGGCAGCAGATGAGTGGCCCCAACATATACCAGGGTACCGGCTGACAGCGAGAGTAAAGCCCCCAGCCTGTGCTGGTCGATCGAAGTGATCATAGGATAAGAGACCAGCATGCCTATGGGCGTGGTCGCTGCCGCGGCTAGGAAGGCGAGGATCGTGGCCTGACGCTGAGCGAAGCCGCCGCGTACGAGCAGCAGATATGTGATGATGCCTTCGGGGAACTCGTGCAGGACCATGCCCAGGGTCGCCAAATATCCCATAAGAATGCTGACAGTGAAGGTGATGGAATAGATGCATCCGTCAATCAAGGAGTGGAAGCCGATGCCGAGCATGGGTATTACGCCGATTGTATAGTCTTTCTTATCGGGGTCGCGCTCGCAGACGAATGCCGTGATGAAGCGATTGAATAAATGCAGTCCAAGGAACCCGGCGAGCAGCCACAACGGTGCGCGCGGATTCATGGAAAAGGATTTCGGGATGATGTGCAGAAAGGACGCCGCTATAAGCACGCCGGCCGCGAAGCAAATGAAATACGTGGTATTCCGATGTCCCCAGTCGGCGTATTTTCGTATCGTATAGATGCCGAGGGATGTGACAAGGGCGGCAAGGCTGCTGGTAGCCAGGGCTATCCAGAATGGATTGTCCACATTTTATCTCCAGCGTTGCCAAAATCAGAATGGCTCAAGGCGAGGTGTGCTCGGCTCGTTTTGTATGCCGGCGCAAACTACGACAAACGCACACTGGCCGTGCCCCGGCCGCTAGGCTTTTATTGGCCGGGTCTCGGGTAGCGGATGCGCCCGTGTTCGTCCCCAGGTATGGATGTTAAAGCCCGTTTTTTAAGCCACTGTGCTCCATTGTTGACCGGGAAAAAGGTGGCTTCTCTCCATAAGAATACCTCCTCCGCCTAATGTGTCAGTTAGCGCGGGCACGGAGCGTTTCCCCCGTCGATGAGGCCGATCACCGGCCGGGGTATGCGGCGTGCCTCGGCAAACATCACAGCCGCAGCGTCCACGCTGCGCGCAATTCCCAGGCGTCGCCCGGCGGCGGGCCGAATTCGTGCAGCTGGGGAAAACACGACCCATCCCAACCGAGAGTTGGCAACCGGATCAAGCCGTGGTGGCGCCGATGACAACCTTGCCGTGCGTTGTTGCAAGGAGCATAGAGATCGAAGCATGAGTGAAATCGAGAGCTTCCGCGCGTTGGGGTTGGCCCTTGGGCTGGGGCTTCTGGTCGGGTTGCAGCGCGAGCGCGCTAAGCCCGACCTGGCTGGTATTCGAACCTTTGCGATCATCACGCTGCTGGGTACGGCGACCGGTTTATTGAGCACAGAGCAAGGTCCTTGGCCGATTTTGATCGGTATGCTCGCAGTAGCTGGCATGTTGGTCGTCGGAAATCTCTTTGTCATCAAGGCCAATCTGGGCAGCGCCGGCATAACTACCGAGATGGCTGCGTTGACGATGTACGTCGTGGGAGCGTTGCTGGCATTGGATCAGATCGCAATCGGCATCGTACTTTCCGGTGTCATCGCCGTGCTGTTGCAATGGAAGGAACCCCTGCACAATTTCGTCAAACAGATCGGCGATCAAGAGATTCGAGCGATTACCAAGTTCGTGCTCCTGGCGCTGATCATACTGCCGCTGCTACCGGACAAGACGTACGGCCCCTATGAGGTGGTAAATCCTTATAAGATTTGGTTGATGGTCGTTTTGATCGTCGGTATCAGTGTTGGTGCCTTTGTGGTACATCTGTTTTTGAAGCCACGATCCGGATCGATGCTCGGCGGAATCCTCGGTGGATTGATATCGAGCACCGCCACCACGGTGAGTTTCGCTCGCCAAAACAAGAGCAATGTCGCCACGGCACCACTTGCCGCATTGGTTATCGTGATCGCCTCAACTGTCGTCTATCCGCGGGTTTTGTTTGAGATTACGGTGGTGGCGCCTGGGCTGCTGCCGCATGTCGCGCTTCCGATCATCGCGATGTTTATCTTCATGTCCGGTTTGTGTGTACTCCAGTTCGTCAGAATCGCCCGATCCGAGGCGTTTGACGTATCGTCGAACAACCCGGTGCAACTCAAACCGGCACTGATATTCGGCGCGCTCTACGCGATAATCTTGTTCGTCGCAGCCGCGACCAGAGACTATTTCGGATCCGGCGCATTGTATTTGGTGGCTGGCATCAGCGGCCTGATGGACGTAGATGCTATAACCCTATCCGCGGCCGAATTGTACACCCAGGGCCGCATCGATGCCGACATCGCCTGGCGAGTGGTCCTGCTAGCATCCCTTTCTAACCTTGTGTTCAAGGGCGCCATCGTCGGGCTAGTGGGAAACCGCCAAGTCTTTGTAGAGGTTGCTCTCCTGTTCGGAGGTTCGGTTGTTGCGGGGGCGGCAATCTTATGGCTGCTACCACCGGCCTTAGGTTGAAGTCCTATAGACACCAATCGATGAGGTGACAGCTCTCGCCTCCCGCAGTCGCCGCTTTGCGAATATAGTCGTGTAGTCGTACGAAGGGGTCCATACGGCACAAAACCTCGGCCAGAGCATGTATCTAAAGCGGTGTGCCGATGAATTTCCAGCTCGTGGACATCGAAGCTTATCTCCTCGTCGTCGAGAGCGGTTCCATCAGCGCGGCGGCGCGGCGCAGCGGGCTCGCCAAGTCCATTCTCAGCAAGCGGGTTGCCCGTCTGGAGCAAAACCTCGGCACGGAACTGCTGCGCCGCTCGGCCCGCGGGGTCACGCCCTCCGACCGGGGAGAGGAATTCTATCGCCGAGCGCGTGGGGGGCTGCACGAGCTGGAAGCCGCCGCCGAGGTGGTCTCCTCCCGTGAGCAGGCGCTGCGTGGCGAGCTGCGCATCACAGCACCCATGACTTTCGGCACGCTTTATCTAGGCCGCATGCTCTTTCCGTTCCTGGCGCGTCATCCCGCGCTGTCGGTAACGCTCGATTTCGATGACCGGATACTCGACATCACCCGGGCGGGTTATGATTTGGCTATCCGCATCACGCGCGATCCCGGTGACACGCTGAAGGCGAGGCGGCTCGCCGTGAGCCGGCGCATCGTCTGCGCGAGCCCCGGCTACATCGAGCGCCATGGCCGCCCGCAGCGGATCGAGGACCTCCCGCAGCATCGTTGCATCGGCTACTCCAATCTCCAGTCCCACCGGCTCTGGCAGTTCGCGGCCGATGCAGCGGACGGTGTGCCGCGCTCGCTTTCGGTACCGAGCACCGTTTCCTTCAACAACGGGGAGGCCATGCGTGATGCGGCGATCGCCGGCCTCGGCATTATTGTGCTCCCGCTGTTTATCGTTGCCGAGGCCTTGCGCCGCGGTGAGCTGGTAGCGCTGCTGCCGAACGAGCGGCCATTGCCGGATCCCATCTATGCCGCCTATCCGGCCACGCGGTATGTGCCCACTAAGGTGCGTCTGGCCATTGATCATCTGATCGCCGCCTGCGGCGAGCCCCCGCCTTGGGAGCGGGATCTCCCGGATTTCTCGCAATAGGCGCTCGGTAAGCGATTTATCCTCGTGTTTCTGGGCTGGAAACGAGGCGTTCCATCGGTGGCTCCTACCCAGTAGCCGACGGCCCGCCTACTGTTTTTCAATAACGACATACCTTGCGGAGAGCGCCATGAACGTTGACACGAGCAAGGTTCGGGAGATCACACGGGTCGTAACCGCGCACCGCCAGCGCGAAGGGGCGGGTTTTATGGTCCGCCGCCCCTTGCCGAGCCAGGGGTTCGACGCCGCCGACCCCTTTCTGCTGCTCGACGAGATGGGACCGGTGAACTATGGGCCCGGCGAGGCCGTGGGCGCGCCTGATCACCCCCATCGTGGCTTCGAGACCGTGACCTACATGATCGAAGGCGAGTTCGAGCATGAAGACTCCGCCGGGCACCGGGGCACGCTGAGACCGGGCGATGTGCAGTGGATGACCGCCGGTGCCGGCATCGTTCACTCGGAGATGCCCTCGGCGCGGATACGGGAGGCGGGCGGTCGCGTCCACGGCTTCCAGATTTGGGTGAACTTGCCGGCACGCGACAAGCTGATGCGCCCGCGCTACCAAGAACTGGCCGCCGCATCTATCCCGAGCGCGACGAGCGAGAACGGCCTGGCCCAGGTCAGGGTGATCGCCGGCGAGGTCTTGGGTGCAGTGGCCGCGATCGACACGCGTACGCCGATCGTGTTCCAGGACTGGACATTGAAGCCCGGTGCGGACGTCACCGTGCGCCTTTCCGCCGAGCAACGCGGCTATGTCTACGTATTTGCGAGTGCCGTCTTGCTGGGAGATGACGCCACAGAGGTTGAAGAGGGCCAGCTCGCCGCCCTCGGCGACGGCGGCGCGGTTCGCCTGCGCGGCCATGCGGAGGCGATCGCGCCGGCCCGGCTCTTGTTGCTGGCGGGTGTGCCGTTGAACGAACCAGTCGCGCGTTACGGCCCGTTCGTCATGAACACCGAGGAAGAATTGATGCAGGCCGTTTATGACTTCCGGGCCGGCAAGTTCGGAGAGATCACCCGGTCAGCGGTAATCGGCTGAACAGCGATGATGAACCGCCGTTTCGATTCTGATGGAGGCAGCCATGAATAGTGAATTCAAATACCGCAGCCTACAAAAAGACGATGCGAGCGTCCTGTTGCACGCAGGATACGCCGGTGACAATGACTGCATATGAGCGCTCGCATCAGTAAATTTGGAGGTGAGCCATGAGCTGGCGACCTGCGCAAGAACCGGAGGTACTCCCCGCTGGCTGTCTGGCCCTGGAGGCGGAGATCATCCCGCGTCCGCGTGATCTCGGCGGCTTTGCCGTGCGCCGAGTGTTGCCTGCGGCGCAACGGCAGATGATCGGGCCGTTCATCTTCTTCGACCATATGGGGCCGGCGGCCTTCGAAGCCGGGCAGGGCATCGACGTTCGGCCGCACCCGCACATCGGGTTGGCGACGGTGACTTATCTTTTCGAAGGCGAGCTGCTGCATCGCGACAGCCTGGGCAGTATGCAGACGATCCGGCCGGGGGAAGTCAACTGGATGAGCGCCGGGCGCGGTATCGTCCACTCGGAGCGTACCCCGACGCCGTTGCGCGGCGCGTGTTCGCGGATCTCCGGCATCCAGTCCTGGGTTGCCTTACCCGATGAGGCAGAGGAAGGTGAGCCGACGTTCGCGCACCATGGCACGGAGGAACTGCCGAGGCTCGAAGGCGAGGGCGTCCGGATTTGTGTCATCGCCGGCGCCCTTTATGGCAAGCGCGCTCCGGTGAAAACGGCCTCCGAGCTCTTCTATGCGGATGCGACGCTGGCTGACCGAGCGAGCCTCATATTGCCTGCCGAGCACGAGGAGCGGGGAGTCTACCTGGCAGAGGGTGCGATCGAGCTTGCCGGCGAGACGTTCGAAGCCGCCCGTCTGCTCGTCTTCCGCCCGGATGGCGAAATCCCGATTCATGCGCGCGGCTCGGCGCGGCTGCTTTTGCTGGGCGGTGCGGCGTTTCCGAGCCGGCGCTATATCTGGTGGAATTTCGTGTCGAGCACGATGGAGCGGATCGAGCAGGCGAAAGCGGACTGGCAGGCCGGACGTTTCGAACCGGTGCCGGGCGAGCATGAATGGATTTCGCTGCCTGAGTAGTAGTCCGCGTTTCTAAGCTGGCGACGGTGTGCAGACCCTGAAGAATGCGTAGAATTTGTCTGCGTTTGCCTTCCAGATCCGCCTGGCGACCTGTTCAGCTGCAAGTGGGTTCTCTGCGGCGAGGTAATCGACGGCCTGGTCTAGGTCGTCCAGTGCAAGCCGTAGCCATTTAGCCCTCAACCTCTACACCCCAACGGGCGAAGCGGCGTTTGACTTCCTCATCGTCCGCGAATTCACCGCGCTCAGCGGCTTCCACGCCTTTCTGGATCGCTGCGATCTGCCAGGCTTCGCGCTCGATATAGGCTTGCAAAGCTTCGGCGGCGAGATAGGATTTCGTTCGCCCCGTGGCACCGGCCAGCTGCTCGAGGCGTTCACGCAGCCGACGGGGAATTCGCACGCTGATAGTGGCCGTCTCGCGGTTTGGTTGACTCATAGTGCTCCCGCCTACATCTGTATACAAAGTTTACAATGTTTACGCTTCCCTGTCGCCGATTTCTCGCACTATGTCTCTGAGGCTCATGAAACAGTTCAGCAGGTCGCATCTGCACCAAGTTCATCCGCACCAACGACTGTCGACCATCCTGTAGGGTTACCAGTGCACCGTCCGTAACGGCCACTTACGAGGACGTACTCGACAGCGTAGGTAAGTCGACAATCGACAACAGCAGCATATTGGGTGATGACGTGCTGAACACTGTCATGCGCTTCTCCGGTTTTTTCGGAGTATTCGCAGCCGGCGAAATCTGGGATTTCCAAATCCTTCCGGATGATGGCAGCGCCATGGACATGGCTGGAACACGGATACTGGACAACGATGGCCTGCAGGTCTTGCGGGGTTGGGGTTCGTTCGAAGCAGGAAAAGCTGATCAAGGAAACTGTAACTTATCCTGTACTAGTGCACTTCGTGGAGCCCATGACTCCCGCCTTGTAGTAGGGGCTCTATCTCCTCAGGCGAGCACGGGCGGTAATAGAGATAGCCCTGAACGAGATCGCAGCCGAGTCGGTGCAGGTGGTTACATTGGCCGACTGTCTCCACACCTTCGGCCACCACCTTGCACCCAAGATCATGACCGAGCGTGATAATGGCGGAAACGATCGAGGCTGTGGTCGAGTCCCTTTCCAAGTCCGAGACGAAACTATGATCCACCTTGAGTGTGTTCACGGGCAACCGGCGCAAATAATGCAGCGCACAATAACCCGTGCCGAAGTCGTCCACCGCCACTCTCAGACCGCGCTGCGAGAGTGCCCGTAAGGCTTCTGCACCGTCGAACGCATCCGCCATCAGCACACTCTCAGTGATTTCCAACTCCAGGCATGCCGGGGGAATCCCCGCTTCCGTGACGATGCGCTCGATGATCTCGGCAATATTGGGATTGGCAAACTGTCTGACCGATAGGTTTACGGCCACCGTAACGGGAGGGAGGCCCATCTCCTTCCAGGCCGCGCACTGCCTAACAGCTTCCCGAAGCACCCACTCGCCCACCGGCTCGATCAATCCGGTTTCTTCCAGCACGGGAATGAAGCTTCCAGGAGCTAATATTCCACGCTCTGGATGTTGCCAGCGGATCAGCGCCTCCAGCCGAGAAAGTGCCCCGGTTTGCAGATCGACCTGCGGCTGATAGTGGAGCACGAACTCGTTTGCTTTCACCGCCCGGCGCAGCTCCTCCTCCAGATTCAGCATTTCGTGGGACTGGGCATTCATTTCTTTGGTGTAGTATTGAAAATTATTACGCCCGTTTTCTTTGGCCTGATACATCGCCGTATCCGCATTCTTCAGCAGCATATCCGTGTCCTCTCCGTCGAAAGGATAAAGGGCAATACCGATGCTGCATGTCAGCACGATCTGGCGGTTTTTCACCTTTGTGGGTTCGCTCACCACCTTGCGGATTTTGTTTACGATAGCGGTTAGATCGTTGCTGACAAGGACCTCGGCGGCGATGACCACGAACTCATCGCCGCCATGCCGGCCCACCGTGTCGCTGCGCCGCAGGCACCGGCGAATGCGCTCGGCTACCGTGCGGAGAATGGCATCGCCTGCGTGATGGCCAAGGGTGTCGTTGATTCGCTTGAAGCGATCCAAATCGACGAACAGCACGCCGACACGGTGCTTGTGGCGGCGGGCATAAGCGATGGACTGCTGCATGCGATCCAACAACAACATGCGGTTGGGAATACCGGTCAGCGCGTCATGGCTAGCCTGATAGGCTAGCTCCTCCTCCAAGCGTTTGCGTTCGCTGATATCTCGTGCAATAGCTGACAGAAACTCCACTTCTCCTTCGGGACCGCGATGGGCAATAACGACCTCGGAGACGGGAATCTCCAGCCCATTCTGATCGATCATGGCAAGCTCGCCACTCCAAGTGCCTTCCTGTATTGCTATGGGGATCGCCTTGCTCATCAGTTTGGCGGACGCCCACTCGGTGTGCCCATCGGATAGCGTGCAGATACCGACTTTATCCTCCGGTTCTAGGCCTAATACGCTTCGGCGAGCCGCGTTGGCATAGAGAAGGTGTCCCTGGAGATCGGCTATGGCCACGAAATCGGTGGTTGCCTCCAGCGTTGCAGTCAGCCGCTTGCGAGTCGTCTCGGCTTTCATCCGGTCGCTTATGTCCTGGCCGGTGGAAACGAAATGGGTGATGACGCCGTTGCTGTCTTTGATCGGCGTGATTACTTTCTCCTCATAGAAAAGAGCCCCGTCCTTGCGACGATTGATCACCATGTCCCGAAAGACACCGCCGTCTTTTAGCGTTCGCCACATGTCGCGGTAAAATGACGCGGAGTGTTGTCCAGATCGCAGTATGCGCGGAGAATGGCGCAGGGCCTCTTCCGATGGGAAACCAGTCAAACGCTCGAATGCAGGGTTGACGTATTCGATGACCCCGTCGGGGTTGGTGATGAAGACACATTCCGCAGTCTGCTCGATCGCGCGCGAGAGCTTTTGCAATTGATCTTGGGCGCGTGCACGCTCGCGCCGCAGCTCGGCTTCCCGCAGTTCACGGCGCACGGCCGGAACCAAACGGCTGAGCTGCTCCTTCATGATGTAATCGTGGGCACCCGCCTTCATGACCTGCACGGCCCGGTCCTCGCCCACGGTCCCAGAGACCATGATAAAGGGTATGTCGATTCCCTCGCGTTGGAGCAGTCGCAAGGCCTGCGGAGTGCTGAAAGAGGGCATGGTATAGTCGGAAATGATCAGATCCCAGGGATGCTGCAAGGCCTCTTCCATACGGGGGGCAGTCTCGACTCGGTGTAATATTGGGTCGTAGCCGCCCGCTCGAAGCGTTCGTGCGACCAATAACGCATCGTCTTCCGAGTCCTCGATGATTAGCACCCGCAACGGCGTGTTCATCAAGCGTCACTCTCCCGGCGGCGGCAGGCGGTTGAGCATGAACCAGTAGATACCCAGTTGCCGCACGGCTTCGGTAAACTCGGTGAAATCCACCGGTTTGCGGACGTAGCTGTTGGCACCGTAGCCGTAGCCGGCGAGGAGATCCTGCTGCTCGTCCGAAGTGGTCAGAATGACGACCGGGATCAAGCGCGTCGTGGGATGAGAGCGAATCCGTCGCAATACTTCCAGCCCATCGACCCGCGGCAGCTTCAAGTCCAGCAACACGAGATGAGGCAAATCCTGCGGTATCGCATCGGCCTTCGCCTCAGCCGGGAACAGTAGATCAAGCGCTTCCACACCATCCCGGGCTACCAGGATTCGGTTGGCTACATTGTGTTTGCGCAGCGCCCGTAACGTGAGCGCTAGATCATCAGCGTTATCCTCAACGAGCAGGATGGTGGCGTTTTGTATCAAGCGGCTCTCCTTAGCGTGCTTATCGTTCGCTGTGAAAATCCGGATCGGCCAGTGTGAAATAAAAAGTCGCCCCCCGCTGAGGTTCGGCATCGGCCCAGATGCGCCCGCCATGGCGCTGGATGATACGCTGAACGGTGGCCAGGCCGACGCCGTGGCCTTCGAACTCCTGCGACGAGTGCAGCCGTTGGAAAGGTCCGAAAAGGCGCCCCGCATAGGCCATGTCGAAACCGGCACCGTTGTCCCGAACATAGTAGATCGGAGTGGCTTGGTCGGCGGCGTCAATCCCCAATTCGATCTCTGCCTGGGGTTGCTCCGCCGTGAATTTCCAAGCGTTGCCCAGCAGGTTCTCCAGGGCCACGCGCAGTAGCCGCCGGTCACCTTCGACGCTCAAACAGGGAGCAATGCGGGTCGTTACTTGGCGATGCGGCGCCTGAGCGCGGCGCTCGGCCAGGATTTCGCCGGCGATGGCCGTTAGGTCGACGGTGTCGAGAATCATTTCTGCGCGCGTGATCCGTGATAATCGCAGCAAGTCGTCGATCAGCTGTGCCATACGCTGGCTCGCAGCACGGATGCGCCCGAGGTAATCTTGGCCCGTTTCATCCAGCTCCGCGGCGTAGTCCTCGAGCAAGGCTTGGCTAAAGCCGTCCAGGCCGCGCAGGGGGGCGCGCAGATCATGCGAAACCGAGTAGCAGAAAGCTTCCAACTCTTGGTTTACGACGGAGAGCTGCGCTACTTTCCGCTCGAGTGTGCGGTTGAGCTTGCGTATCTTGTTGGTGGTTGCAATACGCGCGGTGACGTCTCGGGCAATAACGATGGTCAGCGGCCCAGCCGGGGTAAGCAGTGGGCTCAGGCTGATCTCGACGGGGAATTCTTCACCATTTTTGCGCTGCCCAAAAAGCTCGCGACCTATCCCCATGGGACGGGTTTCGGGTTGCTCTTGGTAGCGGTTGCGTTGTTTCACGTGACGGGCCCGGTAGCGTTGCGGCATCAGCCGTTCCACCGGCATGTTAATCAGCTCCGCGCGGCTATAGCCGAACAGCTGCTCCGCTTGCCCGTTGGCCAAAGTGATGACGCCAGCGGCATCCACTATCATGATGGCATCCGGAGCCGACTCGAGCAGTGTCTGAAACAGCCCCGTATTGTGTTTGCGCTCGGTGATGTCGCGGACGATGCTGATCGTGAGCGGTCCAGTGGCTGTCTCCAGAGGGCTGAGACTGATCTCGACCGGGAACTCCGCACCGTCTTTACGTCTTGCATAGAGCTCACGGCCCGCCCCCATGGGGCGGGTCACGGGGCTTGCCTGATAGGCCTTCCGATAGCCCATATGCCGGGAACGAAACCGCTCGGGCATCAGCATTTCGATGTGCATTCCGACGAGCTCGTCATGGGGAAAACCGAACAGTATTTCGGCCTGCTCATTGGCGAGCGTGATCGTACCTGTGGCATCGGTTAGCAGGATGGCGTTCGGTGCGGCGTCCAAGAGGCCGCGTAAGAGCTGCTCGCTTCGGTGCAGGAACTTCTCCATAAGCGCGCGTTCGGTGACATCCCAGGCGTTGGCGATCACCAACTCCACCCCGGCATCGGTTGTTTTCAAAGGAGTCAATATATATTCGAAATGACGGCGCTCACCCCGGACCGGGAATGACATCTCTGCGGTCAGCGTGCTGCTTCCGCGGAAGACGCGGTGGAGATTCTCCTCGAAGGGCACCATGAACTCGGCAGGTAAGCCCAGCTCGCGCCATGAACGCCCTACCATGGCGGCCGGGTCGAGTTGCAATAGGCCGGCTGCATGAGGGCTGACGTACCGGTAACGGCTCTCCCGATCGAAGACACAGAGTATCTCCCGAGACGCCGATAGAATTGCTTCAGTCAGGTATCCCTCAACGCCGGCGCCTATTCGAGGGGGCTCACTCGCGGGCTGTTGAGCCGTATCATCCGGTCTGGAAGGCAATCCCATTCCCTCTACATCTGGCTTGTTTTCCCAGTAATTATTGCGAAATTGGCAACTGCTAGTATGTGATCAACTTAACATTTAGTCTTGGCTGAGCTATATCGTCCAGCAGGCGCATTTTCAAAGAAATAGTGAGAGAATCATGTGGAGTTTGGGTGAGGCGGCTGGCTGCCGCCGTCAGATGTATTTCATGTGCCTCGAGATCTGCAATGCAAAGCCTCTCATTCCAGTGCCAGCTCTACTCGGACAAGGCTAGGGTCTTCGGCTACCGAGTGCGACTGGAAGCCAAGGGTTTTGCATAGATGCAGCATGGCCGTGTTCTGCCGTAGGACCTCACCGAAGACCAGCCGCGTTCCGCGCCGGCGGCAGTAATCGATGATGCGGCGCATGAGCAGGCGACCCAGCCCCAGGCCCGTCATGTCGTGGCGAACGATGATGGCATATTCGGCCTGCTCATTGTCCGGGTCGGTGGCGATACGAACCACTCCATAGATCTCGGTCTGACCGGCGATGCCTGGCTCGGTCAGAATGAGAGCCATTTCCCGATCGTAGTCGATCTGGGTGAATCGCGCGGCCATCATGTGCGAGAGAACCTTCAGCGGTACCAGGAAGCGCAGCCGGATTTCCTCAGGGGTGAGTTTGGCAAACGCCGCCTGTAGTGCCGGCTCATCCTCGGGCCGGATGGCGCGTAGCAGTAGCTTGCGGCCGTCGCCAAGCGGTATGACCTCCTCGAGCTCTTTCGGATACGGGCGGATGGCGAGTCGATCCGAGTTGATTGCGTCGTCGCCGCGCACTCGAGCACGGGCATCCAGCGCCACCACGCCGTACTCGTCCGCCAGCAGCGGGTTGATGTCCAGTTCGACGATCTCCGGGATATCGGTTACCAACTGTGCGACCCGAATGAGCGTCAAAGCGATGGCGTCCAGGTTCGCCGGCGGGCGGCCCCGAACGCCTTGCAGCTGCCGGTGGATGCGTGTGCGGGAGATGATCTCGTGGGCGAGTTTCATATTGAGCGGCGGCAGCCCCAGCGCTTGGTCCCTGACGATCTCCACGGCTGTGCCACCATGGCCGAATAACACCACGGGGCCGAACTGGGGATCATCGGTCATGCCGACGATGAGCTCGTAGGCACCGGGGCGGCGCACCATCGGTTGGACGCTGAACCCCTGGATGTGCGCCTCAGGCTTGACCTGCCGCACCCGTTGCAGCATCGCCTCCGCCGAGCGGTATACCGCCGCGGGCCCGGCAAGTTCCAAGTCCACGCCGCCCACGTCGGACTTGTGCGTGATATCAGATGAGAGCACCTTCAGTACCACCGGGCCGCCGATTTGTGCCGCCTGCGCGGCGGCTTCCTCGGGAGAATGGGCAATGTGCGTGGTGACCACCGGGACCCCGTAAGCGGCGAGCACGTCCTTCGCCTCCGGCTCGGTGAGCCACCCACGCGAATGGGCAAGCGCCTCTGCGATAGCACGCCGCGCGCCGGCCACATCGGGGACGAAGTCCACTGGTACCGACGGTGGGGTTTCCAGCAACGTCTCCTGGTTGCGGCGGTAGTTGACCATATGCATGAAGGCACGGACGGCCGCTTCCGGCGTCGTGTAACTGGGGATGCGGTGCTCGGCGAACAACGTTCGGGCAGTTTCGGCCGTGGACTGACCCACCCAGCTCGTCAGCAAGAATTTGCGCTGCGCGTGGTTCTTGCGGTGGCTGAGCTGCTCGGCGCTGTCGATCACCGCCCGCGCGGCATCCCGACTGTCGGCGATTGCCGTAGGGCAATTCAAGACCAGCACCGCATCCACTTCAGGGGCGTCCGCGAGTACGCTGAGGGCGTCCGTGTAGCGTTCGGCGGGAGCGTCCCCGATGATGTCCACGGGGTTGTCTCGGGGCCAGGTGGCTGGCAGGAGCTTATCCAGCTTGCCGAGAGTCTCTTTGCTGAGCGCGGCGAGTGTGCCTCCCTCGTCAATGAGCGCATCGGTTGCCAGGACACCGATCCCCCCACCGTTGGTGAGAATAGCAAGCCGGTCGCCGCGGGGCAGCTCGCTCATCGCCAGCGTTTCGACTGCTGCGAACAGCTCCCCGAGTCTGAATACTCGAAGCATGCCGGCCCGGCGAAAGGCGGCATCGTAGACAATGTCTGCACCGGCCAGCGCCCCGGTATGAGAGGCTGCGGCGCGCGCGCCTTCGGCGTGGCGCCCAGCCTTGACGACGATAACCGGCTTCATACGTGCAGCAGCCCGCGCGGCGGACATAAACTTGCGCGCCTGAGTGATCGCTTCGACGTAGAGCAGGATCGCGTGGGTATCGCGCTCATTCGCCAGATAGTCCAGCATGTCGCCGAAATCGACATCGGCCATATCGCCCAAGGAAACCAGGTGGGAGAAGCCGATGCCCCGGCTCTTGGCCCAGTCGAGCACGGCGGTAACTATGGCACCAGACTGCGTGACGAAGGCCAGCCGCCCAAATTCCGGGCTCAGGTGCGCGAAGCTCGCATTGAGCCCTACCTTCGGCACCAAAATACCCAAGCAGTTCGGCCCGATAAGGCGCATGAGGTGTGGTCTGGCGGCATCGAGCATCGCCTGGCGGCGAGCGATGCCCGCCTCGTCGGCGCCTTCGCCGAATCCGGCCGTTACGACCACCGCGGCTTTCGTACCGCGCTCGGCCAGCTTCTTGATGAGCTCGGGAACGGTGTCCGGCGGGGTGCTCAGCACGGCTAGATCGGGACTTAATGGTAGGCTGTCGACGTCCGGGTAGGCGAGCACGCCCTCAATAGCCCGATACTTGGGGTTGACCGGCATGACCGGCCCCTCGAACCCGGCTTTAAATAAATTGCGAGCGAGGACCGCACCAACGGAGTTGGGCACTTGACTGGCACCGATAAGGGCTACCGACTCGGGTCGAAACAGGTAGTGTAGGTTCCGAATGCTCATCGACCGCCTCCATTCGAGTTACGCTTGCCGATGGTGCCGCTGTAATGGAACGAAGCGCTGGCGGTATGCACAGCGGATGCGCCGTTCGTGCGGATCGAGCGACAGCCGTTCTTATCAATAGAAACATAATGTTTTAGAGGCCGTTATTAGAAAAACGACTGCGATGTTGACCTGTGTCAACGTGATTCGGGGTGGGGGTGGCTTAGGCTTGTATTTGCGGCCGAGGGATTCTGGTGAAGGATTCGCGGATTATAAGGCCGCTCAACCGTGTCATGTAATCACTGCCGACCTATTTGAGCTTGAATATCAGGAGTGAATGCCATGGCCGACGAGCAGAACGTCAGGGAAATCACCCCAACTGCCAAAGAAGTCACGGCGACCTCGCGGGCTTTGAGTCCGTTCGAGGAGTTTGATCGGATGTTCGACGAGTTTTTCAATCGGGGCTGGATGCGTCCGTTGCGCTGGGAACGTCCGCCATGGGATCGTCTCGCCCTGATCGAGCCGCGCATACCCAAGGTCGACGTCGTCGACCGGGATAAGGAAGTGCTGGTGCGCGCCGAAATCCCAGGTGTCGATCGCAAGGACCTGGATATTTCGGTAACCGACAATACAGTGACGATCAAGGGCCAGAGCGCCAGCGAGACCAAGGAAGAAAAGGGCGATTATTTTCGTTGCGAAATCGCCCGCGGCGCATTTGCACGGACCATAGCGCTGCCCAGCGAAGTCGATGCCGACCAGGCCGAGGCCAGCTTCAGCGAGGGCATTCTTGAGCTGACCCTACCGAAGATCAAGGAAGCCCGCCGGCGTAAGATCGAGATAAAATAGAACGCTTCTTGAGCGTGCGCCATGCGCCCCTAGCAAAGGCGGCGCATGGCGCGAATACACGTTTTCTTACGTTGGATTTTCCTACAGGACGTAGTCATGCGCCAGCGCGAGGTACTCGTTCGCTCGGTTCATCCACTTGTCTCGGTCGCGTTCGGGGTTTCGAGCCAGGTGCCAGACGGCTAGCTTCGCCCAGAGCATGGCGCGGCAAGCCATGAAAAAGCAGTATAACCGTTCCGACGACTCGTCCCGGCTGGATTCGGCGTAGCGATGGAGCAGGCGTTTTCTCACCCAGTTTGCCCCACAGCGGTCGCACTCCATGGCAAGCAAGCTGATCTCGTCGATGGCATCCAGTGTTCTCAGACCGCGATTGAACTCCAGACAGTCGATGACCACGGGCTGGGGGGCGAAGTAGACATGCTCGGGGCGGAGATCACCATGGCCCTCGACAATCCGGCCGGCACCGACGCGTTCCCGCAACGTGTGCCCCAGATCGTGCGCGATGCCATGGAGAGCCGCGGCAATTCGCTTTACCAGATTACGATCGAGGCGGTAGCCGCGCTCGGCCAGGGTGTTGGTGTCTTCGCTGATTCTCCGGTGCAGGCCTTCGACATAGCGCGCCGGGTCCAGCGCCAGACCGGGCAGTTTCTCATGGAACCGGGCAAGGGTGGTGGCCAGTGAATCGACCGCCTCGGGAGTCAACTTGCGCTGCTGCAGGAGCCGGTCGAAATTTTGCGTTTCCGCCAAGCGACGCATTCGCACGACATACTCCACAGCGGTGCCTGGGCCATCCAGCGTCAGCACGCCCCGCTCATCCCGCATCACGCTACTTACGGCCAGATACACGTCGGGAGCCAGGCGGCGGTTCAGCCTGACTTCGGTCTGGCACTGTCCATACCGCGCCTCGACGGTGGAGTAGTCTAGGTAGCTGTAATGCAGTGCCTTCTTGAGCTTGATTACCTGATCCGCCGACAGGAGAAGCCAGGATAGGTGCGTTTCCATGACTTCGACAGGCTCCGCGCTCCCCTGGCTCAGGGTGCGTTGCAATGCGTCGACCATCCGGCGTTGGCGCTCGCGCTGCGCTTGCAAGAAAGCTGATGGCATATCTGCGCTATCCCTTCCTCGCGCCTGTCGGCGCGAACCTCATGTCAGCGGCGGATTCCCGGGCCAGGCCGTGTGGGTAGCCTGACTCAATGGGTGCAGCAGCGCCTGGTGAGCCTACGTGTGCCTTATCACGCGTTGTGCTCGCCGCTATTGATCGAGAGCGACTTGTGTCCGGTCCACTGCATTCTAAGATAGAGAATAGGGTGTTGTAGGGCTACGCCGCATCACCTCGAGCGATCAGAAGGGCGGTGAATGGACAAGATCAGCGAGGCGGCCCTCATAACCCGGGATGGAGTGCAGCGGCTCATCGAGGTGCTTACCGCCCGCGGTTATCGGGTGATTGGCCCAACCGTTCGCAATGGCGCGATCGGCTACGATGCGATCGACGGCATCGGCGATTTCCCGGTGGGTTGGACCGACGAACAGGACGGCGGGCGCTACCGGCTTCGGCGTCGCGACGATGCGGCGCTCTTTGGCTATGCGGTTGGGCCGCATTCCTGGAAGCGCTATCTGCATCCGCCCCAGTTGCGACTCTGGCGGGCAGAGCGCAGCGGCGATGACATGCGGATTATCGATGAGGGCGACGAGCCGCCGCGCTATGCATTCATTGGTGTCCGGGCGTGCGAGCTCAACGCCATCGCCATCCAAGACAAAGTCTTCCTCGGTGGTCCCTATGTGGATCCACACTATCGGTCCCGTCGAGAGGGCATCTTCATCGTGGCCGTGAATTGTGCCGTGGCGGGGGGGACCTGCTTTTGCGCATCCATGGGGGCCGGGCCGCGAGTGAGCTCGGACTTCGATCTGGCTCTCACTGAGATCGTTCACGACGGCGAGCACCGCTTCCTCGTCGAGCCAGGGACGGACGTGGGCGCACAGGTGCTCGCCGAGTTGCCCCATCGGCCGGCGCCGCCATCCGATATCGAAACGGCACGGGCCATCGTCGAGCGCACCGCGCAGAGTATGGGGCGCGAGATGCCGGATACCGACGTCCCCGCTTTGCTGCGGCGCAACCTGGAACACCCACGCTGGGATAATGTGGCCGAGCGTTGCCTCACCTGTGGCAACTGCACCATGGTTTGTCCGACCTGCTTCTGCACGAGCGTGGCAGACGAGACGGATCTCAGCGGTACTACAGCCGCGCGCACGCGGCGCTGGGATTCCTGCTTTACGATGGACTTCTCTTATATCCATGGCGGCAGCGTTAGAAGTTCCGCCCGAGCGCGTTATCGCCAATGGATGACCCACAAACTGGCTACCTGGGTCGATCAGTTCGGGACCTCGGGTTGCGTGGGCTGTGGCCGCTGCATCAGCTGGTGTCCGGTCGGAATCGATATTACCGAAGAGGTCCGGGCGATTCACGATGACGAGCGTAACGGAGACGGCCCGTGAAAGGGATCGAGCAGATTATTCGGGAGCATCCGTTTTTCCAGGGGCTGGACGAGGCCTTCTGCGATTTGGTCTGTACCTGCGCGCGCAACGTGCGCTTCGACAGCGGCGAGTATCTCTTCCACGAGGGTGGTTCGGCCGACACGCTCTATCTCATTCGCCACGGCCGCGTTGCGCTCGAAATCGCCGTTCCCGGTCGTCCCACCGTGCGGTTTCAGACTCTTGGGGACGATGAACTGGCGGGCATTTCCTGGCTGGTGCCGCCCTATCGCTGGGCCTACGATGCCCGGGCCATAGAACTGACCCGCGCCATTGCCATGGATGCCGGCTGTCTGCGCGATAAGTGCGAGTCGGACCATGATTTGGGCTACGAGGTCATCAAGCGGTTGATGCCGATACTGATCGGGCGCTTGCAGGCCACTCGCATGCAGATTCTCGATGTCTATGGTGCTCCGGGGTAACCTCATGCGCCTGCCGATACAGCCCGATCCCATGCGGCCGGTCCCGACGCGGGTGCTGACTCGGCGCCGGGAGGTTGCGGACACATGGAGCTTGGAGCTGGAGCTCGGGAACGCAGCGGGGCGCCCGTTCGCTCCCGGTCAGTTCAATATGCTCTATGTCTTCGGCGTAGGCGAGATTCCGATCAGTCTGAGCGGGGATCCGGCAAATCCCCACCGGCAGGTGCACACCGTGCGGGTGGTGG
>JAGFJL010000153.1 GCA_024102725.1 Nitrococcus mobilis | reverse complement strand
GCTCAAAGCGGCGCGGGAGGAGGTCCTGCGCCCCAGCCTGGATGCGCTCATCGAGCGGTTGCGTGGGCTCGCGCATACGCATGCCGATGCGGCCATGCTCGGGCGCACGCACGGCCAACCGGCCTCCCCGACCACGCTAGGCAAGGAGCTGGCCAATGTCGTGTACCGGTTGCAGCGCCAACATCAGCAGTTTCTCGGCGTGTCGTTGCCGGGCAAGATCAACGGCGCCGTCGGTAACTACAATGCCCATGTTTGCGCCTACCCCGAGGTCGATTGGCGCGCCCTCGCTCGGCGCTATATCGAGGGACTGGGTCTGGAATGGAATCCATATACGACCCAAATCGAGCCCCACGATGGCATCGCCGAGCTCTTCGATGCGTTAGCTCGGCTCAATACGATTCTGATCGATCTCGCGCGCGATATCTGGGGCTACATCGCTTTGGGCTACTTCAAGCAGCGCCTGATCGACTCCGAAGTCGGCTCTTCCACCATGCCGCACAAGATCAATCCCATCGATTTCGAGAATGCCGAAGGCAATCTCGGCATCGCCAATGCGCTACTCGGGCATCTGGCGCGCAAGTTGCCGATCTCGCGCTGGCAGCGCGACTTAACCGATTCCACGGCACTGCGTAACATCGGCGTTGCCTTGGCTCACTCGCATATCGCCTATCAGGCGCTATACAAGGGTTTGGGTAAGCTGGACGCAGACCATGAGCGGCTGCACGCCGAGCTGGAGACCAACTGGGTGGTGCTGGCCGAGGCCGTGCAGACGGTAATGCGCCGCTACGGCATCGAAGCACCCTACGAACGACTCAAAGCCTTGACGCGCGGTCAACGTGTGGAACCCGCTGTGCTGCGCGCATTCGTGCACGATCTGAGCCTCCCCGAGCCGGCACGGCGCGAGCTGGAGGCATTGACACCCTCCGCCTATATTGGGCTGGCCGAGCGCTTGGCCCGGGAGGTGTGACATGGCCGTAGGTAGGCTACTCAGAGGCAGCTGGCTCGAGCTGGGGCATTTGGCCGCGCCGGTGCGGCGGCGGGTATTTATCGAAGAACAAGGTATTCCCGTGGAGCTGGAGTGGGATGCGCTGGATGGTGCCAGCCGCCACTTAGTGATCGTGACCGCCTGTGACGATCCGGTCGGCACGGTGCGGCTTACCCCAAACGCGCATATCGGCCGGATGGCGGTGCTGCCGGCCTGGCGCCGGCGCGGAATCGGTACTCGGCTGCTGCATACGGCGCTGGAGGAAGCCGCCGCGGCCGGAATGAACACCGTAGCGCTGGCGGCGCAATTGCCGGTAGTCGCCTTCTACAAGAAGCTGCGGTTCGAGCCCTACGGCGAGATCTTCCAGGAGGCTGGCCTACCGCATCGGATGATGCGGCGCGCGCTGGGAGATCATGCGCTGTAATCCTTGGCCAAGATTGCATGTTTTTGCCGGCAACCAAAAATTTTCGGACGCGCGCGCCTGAGCCGCGTATCCTTGTGACTTCTTCAGACGACCGACACCGAATGGCTTCAATGACCGAACCGACTTCGAATGAAATCGCTTTCCAGGATCTGGGCCTGAACCCAGCCGTGCTCGACGCCCTCCGCGATGTAGGCTATGAGATGCCCTCCCCCATCCAGGCCCACACCATTCCGCACATCCTCGCGGGCCGCGATGTGTTGGGTCAGGCGCAGACCGGCACCGGTAAGACCGCGGCATTTGCCCTGCCGCTGCTCTCGCGTCTGGAGTTGAGCCAAGCCGTGCCACAAGTGCTCGTGCTGACGCCGACCCGCGAACTGGCCATCCAAGTCGCCGAGGCCTTTCAGCGCTACGCCGCTCGCCTCAGAGGTTTCCATGTCCTGCCGCTCTATGGCGGCCAAGATTACCGCGGGCAATTCCAGCAACTCGCGCGCGGCACCCACGTCGTGGTCGGCACGCCCGGCCGTGTCATGGACCATATGCGCCGTGGCACATTGAATCTTGATGCACTCGCGTGTCTGGTGTTGGATGAAGCCGACGAGATGCTGCGTATGGGCTTCATCGACGATGTCGAATGGATCCTGGATCAAATACCGGCGACGCGGCAGATTGCGCTGTTCTCGGCCACCTTGCCGCCAGTTATCCGACGTATCGCGAAAAAGTATCTGCATAATCCGCAGGAAATTTGCATTAAAGTACGTACCGCAACCGCCGAGACCATCCGCCAGCGCTATTGGCTGGTCAACGGCACCCACAAACTCGATGCCTTGACCCGAATCCTGGAGGCCGAATCCTTCGACGGCATGATCGTGTTCGTGCGGACTCGAACCGCCACCGTCGAACTCGCCGAAAAGCTCGAAGCCCGAGGTTACGCCGCTGCGGCACTGAGCGGAGACATCACACAGAAGCTGCGCGAACACACGGTGCAGCGGCTAAAAAGCGGTAAGCTCGACGTCCTGGTGGCCACGGACGTCGCCGCCCGCGGTCTCGACGTGGAGCGCATCAGCCACGTGATCAATTACGATATTCCCAATGACCCGGAAGCCTACGTGCATCGCATCGGACGCACCGGGCGGGCCGGACGTGCCGGGGATGCGATCTTATTCGTCACCCCGCGTGAACAACGCATGCTGCGCATGATCGAAAAAGCCACGCGGCAGAAGATCACCGCCATGAGCCCACCCAGCACCGAGGCCATCAACGACCAGCGCATCGCCCGTTTCCAGCAAAAGATAAGCGATGTAATGGCCGCGCAAGATCTAAGTTTTTACCGAGAACTGATGGAGTCGTATCAGCGCCGTCACGACGTGCCGGCCATCGAAATCGCCGCCGCTTTGGCCAAACTCGTCCAGGGCGACACGCCACTGCTGCTCGGTACGCTTCCCGAGCCCAAACCGCCCGGCCCAGGCCGGAGTTCCTTCGCCGCGCCGAATCAGCTCGGCAAATCGGCGAGCGCAAGGAACCGTCCGCCCAAACGTGACCCGCTGGCGCGCTATCGCATCGAAGTCGGGCGCTGTCATGGCGTCAAGCCGGGGAACATTCTCGGGGCCATCGCCAACGAAGCCGGCCTTGACAGTCAATACATAGGCCGAATCGACATTTTTGATCGTTACAGCACCGTGGAACTGCCCGAGGGTATGCCCAACGCCGTGCTGCGGCATCTGCAGAGAACCCGTGTGGCCGGCCAAGCGTTGGCTTTGTCCCCAGTCGAGGCGGTTACCGACCGGGACCGGCCCAAACGGCTGAACAAACCCCCGCTGCGGCCAACGGTCAGCCGTAAGGCTCGAGCCGTCTGAACACACCGTTCGGAACGGCTACGAATCCGCGCTTGAAGGCCTTGGATAATCTATAGCCGCCCGACTTCTCATCGTCCTGCAGCAGGAGGTTTTTGGCTTGGCTGAACCGCCCGTCCCCGCACTTTCGGTGAAGATCTTGTCGCTTTGCTCATGGCTCCATCTTCTCAAGAGTTTGGGCCTCCGCGGGATGGCCTGAGTGGTTCAAGCTCATTGTGTGTCCGGCTGGATGGGCGATTGGGACGACATCGCCTCGATGCCTTGACCAGCCCGACTGGCGCCGTTTCGCTTCATTTGGCGTTGGTGCGCCTGGATCAGGAAAGCCTCGATCAGCAGCGGTAAATCGTCCAGCCGTTGCCGGAGCGTCGGCAAGTGGATCGGAAACGTGGAGAGCCTGTAATAGAGATCTTGCCTGAAGGCTCCACGGCGACCATGTGTTCAAGATTTCTGTGCGTCGCGCACACACCAGCCGAAAATCAGCTTGCACGGGCTCGATGCCGCCAAAATAGTGGGGGCACGTCTTGTTGCAAGATATCGAGCAAGCCGAGTACCGAAAGAAACCACAAAGCGGTCACGGTGCGCGGCATTATTGGCTGATAGGCGCTGCAATTTAGATTAAATTCATTGCGGAGGGAGCTCTACGGGCAAGGAGCAACCTTAGCGAAGACGAATGACATGACGCTCAGTTCTCTTCGCAGCGGCATAGGTACCGTTCTCGGCGTCTTGGGCATACGCCCCATCGCCATAGAGATAGCAGTGGGTGCTATGGCTCGGGCTGAAGCGGGTAGTGCCGGGGTAACCCTTCCGACATTGGGGCATGGCCTGCGGACAGCGGGGATGAAAATGGCAGCCGGAGGGCGGATTCGCCGGCGAAGGCAAGTCACCGGCGAGTCGAATGATCTCGCGCCTCGATTGTGGATCCACTGTCGGTACGGCGGAGAGCAATGCACGCGTATACGGATGCCGCGGGGCATGCAAAACCTCCTCCACCGTCCCCTGCTCGACGATGCGCCCGAGGTACATCACGGCCACCTCATGGGCGAGATATTCGACCACCGCGAGATTGTGGGTGATGAAAAGATAGGATAGCCCCAGGCGCTGTTGCAGCTCTTGAAGTAAGTTCAGGATTTGCGCCTGCACCGAAACGTCCAGCGCACTCGTCGGCTCGTCACAGATAATGAGCTTGGGATCCACCGCGAGCGCTCGGGCGATGCAGATCCGCTGGCGTTGCCCGCCGGAGAATTCATGCGGGTAACGCCGCATCACGTCTGCATCCAATCCCACCTGAGCGAGCAGTGCCGCCACGCGCTCCAGGCGCACCGAGTGCGTTTGCCCGATGCGCTGCGCGATCATCCCCTCCTCGAGAATATCCCCGATCATCATGCGCGGATTCATCGATGAGTAGGGGTCTTGAAAGATGATCTGCAGCTCCTTGCGTCGACGGCGCAGCGCCCTGCCACCGAGCCGCGTCAGTTCCTCGCCGGCGTACTGCACGGAGCCGGCGCTAGGGCGCAGCAGCTGCAGAATGCCCTTGCCAGCCGTCGTCTTGCCGCAGCCGGATTCACCAACCAAAGCCAAAGTCCGGCCGGACGGGATCGCGAGCGAGACCCCGTCGACCGCGCGCACGTGGCCCACCACGCGCTTGAACACTCCGGCGTGAATCGGAAAGTGGACCTTGAGGTTGTCGACTTGCAGCAGCGCCCCCCGCGCCGGTATGGGCTCAGCATCGGCTACCGACTTATCCGGATCGCCGGCAAAGTCACGGTCGGTGAGCGGCTCGCCGGCCTGGGCCGGATCGTAGAGGTGGCAGCGGACGTGGCGCCCCGGCTCGTGCTCGAGCCAGCGCGGTAGCGTCTCACGGCAAGCGGACCAAGCGTAATCGCAGCGCGCCTCGAACCGGCAGGCCTTGAACTCGCGGGCCAGCGAGGGTACCGAGCCGGGGATGACCGCAAGGCGCGTTGCGCGCTTGCCGAGGTTGGGCAACGAGGCAAAAAGCTTCCGTGAGTAGGGATGCGCCGGTTGGGCAAAGAACGCGGTGGCCGGAGCCTGCTCCACCACATGCCCCGCGTACATCACCGCCACCCGATCCGCCATCTCGGCGACGACGCCTAGATCGTGGGTGATGAGCAGCAGTGCCATGCCGGTGCGTCGCTGCAAGTCGCGCAACAGCGCAAGGACTTGCGCCTGGATGGTCACATCGAGCGCCGTGGTTGGCTCGTCGGCGATCAGCAGCTCCGGCTCACCGGCCAAAGCGATGGCGATCATGACCCGTTGTTTCATCCCCCCGGAGAGCTGATGCGGGTATTCCAGTGCACGGCGCGGCGGGTCCGGAATCCCGACCGCATCGAGCAGTTCCAACACACGGCGTTCATGCGAACTCTCACCACGCCGGCGTAGGGTCTCGGCGATTTGCATGCCCACGCTCAACACCGGATTGAGCGAGCTCTGGGGTTCTTGGAAGATCATCGCCAGCTGGCGCCCGCGCACCTCGCGCATCGCCATCTCCGGCAGCGCCAGCAGGTTGCGGGCACCGAGGCGAACCTCGCCGGCCATGATGCGCCCGGCGGCTGGCAGCAGCCGCATGATGGACAACGCGGTCATGGATTTGCCGCAGCCGGATTCCCCGAGCAATGCAAAGGTCTCGCCGCGCGCGATGCGGAGATCGACCCCGTCCACCGCGCGCACCGGCCCTCCGGCCGTATCGAACCAGGTCTTGAGGCCGCTCACCTCCAACACGGGCTCGCTCATGCCGTCTCTCTTCGCAGTCGTGGATCGAAGGCATCGCGCACCGCATCGGCGAACAGATTGGCCGCGAGCACTAGCGCGAACATAAAGACGAACGCCGCCGCCAGCGACCACCACACCACCGGCTCCCGGGCGAGCTCCAACCGCGCGCTGTTGATCATGTTGCCCCAGCTGTCGGTGGAGGGATCCACGCCGATATTGATGTAGGAGAGCACGGCCTCGGCCAGCACCAGGCCACTGAAATCGAGCACCACCATGATCAATACGATGTGCATCACGTTGGGTACCAAGTGGCGCAGCATGATGTTGCTGTGTCTTACGCCAAAGGCCGCGGCGGCCTGCACGTAGTCCACCTCGCGCAGCTTGAGCACCTCGCCGCGCAGCAGGCGGCAGAGGTTGGTCCAGCTTGTGATACCAAGGATGATGCAGAGAAAGAGCAGGCGCAGATCCGCGCGTTGCGTGATGCTTTCGAAGCTCTCTGGATGATTGGCCATATACACCTGGACCATCAGGATTACCGCCGCGATGAGCAGCACGCTCGGAATCGAATTGAGGGTCGTGTAGAGATACTGGACGATATCGTCCACCCAGCCGCGAAAATAGCCGGCCGCCACTCCCAGGAGGATCGCGAACGGCAACATGACCAGCGTGGAGAGCGTACCGATGATCAGGCCCGTGCGGATGCTTTTGGTTGCCTCGTAGAGCACGTCCTGACCGACCTTGTCGGTGCCGAGCACATGATACTTGGCACTGAGCTCCACCAGTAGAAACAGTAGCGCGATGAGCAGCGCCGCGGTTCCCAGGAGGGTTCGCCAGGGCACACGGGTGCGCCCGCGCAGCACGCGCCGCAGGCTCTCCCGCAAGCTCGTGCCGCAGCGGCGCGCGAGTGCCGTGAGCACGAGTAGGCTCAGCATAAGGCTCACCAGCGCCGCCTCAGTTAGCGCACGCAGCGAAGTGCGCAGGATATCCCCGGTACGCTGCGCCTGCGGATCGCTCAGGTGTGCACCACCGTAGGTAAGGCGTGGGTAGCCGCGAACCTCGCGACCATCGTCGAGCTCGATCGTCTCCTTGGCGTACAAATGCGTGGCAAACGGCGCAGAATAGGTCTTCTCGGTCTGGATGCGCAATGGCGTGACCAGATAGTCGAGCATGCTGATCACCTCGCCGTGCCCTCCTCCCTTTGTCGTGGGACGGAAGTGCAGCGAATCGGTCAGCGCGACCAGGGCATACGCCCCCAGCACTACGGCCGCGCCCATGGCGACCGGGCTTTGCATGACCCGCCGCCACGGGGCGCGCAGGTGCTCACGCCGACGCACGCGCAGCGCATAGATCAGGGCCATCAGCACGAGCAGATAAAGCAAGGCATCGGTCCACAACACCACCGGCATCGTTCAGTCCTTCGTCTCGTGCGGCGCCAGGTCCATGGTTTGTCCGCCGGGAGCACTCCTGAGTGGCGGCACTGGGCAACCTGCCAAGCACTGGAATGCGGGAGCGCTCATCACTGCAGCCGTACCCGGGGATCGACCAGGGTGTAGGAGATATCGGTCAACAGCAAGCCGATGATATAGAGCACCGAACCGAGGAATACCATGGCGCGCACGATGGCGAAATCCTGGCTGTTGATGGCATCGATGGTATAGCTGCCCAGCCCGGGTATGCCGAAGAACGATTCGAGCAGCAGGCTGCCCATGAACAGCAATGGCAATACCGCGACGATTCCGGTGGGGATGGGTATCAGGGCGTTGCGCAGGGCATGGCGGAAGAGCACCAAGCGCTCCGAGAGGCCTTTTGCCCGCGCCGTGCGGATGTAGTCCTTGCTGAGTTCTTCGAGGAAAATGGTGCGGTACCAGCGCGTGCCCATGCCGATGCCGCTCACCACCCCTACCGCCACCGGCAAAATCAGGAACTTCCACGCCTCGATCCCTTGTAGATAACCCGAGATCGGAACCAGATTGAATATCTTGCCGATCAGAAACTGCCCACCGATGATGTAGAAGAGCGTGGAGACGGACATCATCATCACACACAGCACCATCGCCGAGAGGTCGAAGGAACTCCCCCGAAAGAAGGCGATCAGCATCGCGAACGTGATGTTCACCAGCAAGCCGATGAGCAGTGTTGGTATCGCAATCGCCAGGCTTGGCCACATGCGTTGGCAAATGTCGTAGCCGATATCGCGCCCCTCATCGGAGCGGCCGAAATCGAATACGAACAGCCGCACCGACTTGGAATAGAAAATACTGTCAGTCAGCTTTGTGATCCCGTCCGCCGCTTCGTTCCAAAGCAGCGGCTTGTCGTAGCCGTGCTCGTGTTTCCATTGTTCTACCGCCGCCGAGGTGACGCGTTTGGCACCCAAATGCATGCGTGCCATATCATCAGGGCTGTTGATAACGAAGAACAGCAGAAATGTGATCAAATTCACTCCGATGAGGATCGGGATGGCATAAAGAGTCCGACGGATGATGTAGGCAATCATAGGGCCGCGGCACGCTCCCGGCGCCGATAGGCCACGACACCCGGTACCAGCCCCGCCAACGCCAGCGCGACCACCGCAAGCAGCGGCCATACGACTGGCTGGTTCCACGCGCGGCGTTGCTCGGCCCGCAGCGCCGGGTCGATGCGAATGTATTTGACGGTATTGTTCGCCATGGTGTTCGGCTTCAGGTTGTGATACCAGGCGTGGTGGAGCACGAACAGCTCGGGATAAAAGCCCCAGATCCAGGGCGCATCCCGCCGGACGATGGTTACCATCCGGGTGATGAGCTGCCGACGCTCGGGGCCGTTGTCCATGTCCTTCATGCGCCTGAACAGCCGATCGAACTCCGGGTTGGAGTAATTCGCCGCATTCTCGCCGTTGCCGCTCACCTTCGCATTCGGCCCATAGAGCAGGAACAGGAAATTCTCCGGATCCGGGTAATCGGCAACCCAACCCCACTCGAAGAGCTGCTCCGTTCCCTTGAGCATCTTATCCTGGAAGCGGTTATAGTCCGTTGCCCGCACTACGAGTTGAATGCCGAGCTTCGCGAACTGCTTGCGAAACCAATCCAACCGCGACTTGCTGTCGGGGCCGGTGGCGGCGGTGTCGAAATACAGTACCAACGGTTCCCCCGTGTCCGGATCACGGCCACCCGGGTAGCCCGCCTGCGCCAGCAGCCGGCGCGCCTCCGCGATGGGTTTGCGCCGCGGTTGCCCATCCACCCAGTCATAGAGGTAGGGATTGACGCCCTCCCGTCCCTCGCGATAGCCGAAAATTCCGGGCGGAATCGGCCCCTGAGCCGGCATGCCGCGGCCGTTGGCAAAGATGGAGATGTATTCTTCATAATCGACGGCGATGGAGATGGCGCGGCGCAGCTTGCGCGCGCGCTCGCTCTGGCCACCCACCACCTCGTCGAGCATATTGAAGCCCATGTAATAGATGGATGTGGTGACGGCGGTCTCGAGCGCGATGCCCTTGCGGCGCATCGCCGGCGTCACCTCCGGACTGCCCTGGCCGGAGAACTGGATGGCTTGATCGAAGCTGTCCGAGCTCACCCCTGAAGCGTCGTAATAGCCTTGGAGAAACTTGCTCCAATAGGGGATGGATTCCTTCTCGAGACTGAATACCACTTTGTCGACGAACGGCAGCGGCCGACCGGCATCCGCCAGCAGCCCCGAGCGCGCATCAGCCGGTGTCCCCGCAGCCGGATAGCGCTCACCATGGAAATTAGGATTGCGCGCTAGCACCATGCGCAGATTGGGATTGTTCTGCGTGAGCATGAAAGGACCGGTCCCCACGGGATACCAATCCAGTGTGAGGTTGCGCTCCGCCATCCCGGGCTGCGAATAGAATCGGTCGGCCTCCCACGGCACCGGCGCGAAAAACGCCATCGCCAACCAATAACGAAACTGCGGGTATTTGCCTTTGATCGTAATCCGGTAAGTGGTGCGATCCACCACCTGAGCCCCCTCGAGGGGGTATTGGCGGAGGTCGAGAAAAGCGCTCGCGCCCTGCTTGCGTTTGAGCTCGTCGTAGATCGAGCGCAGCTGCTTCGCGTACTGATCGAGGCCGAGGATATATCCGCTCATGAGTCCGAAAATAGGTGAGTTCAGACCCGGATGGGCGAGGCGTTTGATTTGGTAGACAAAATCGGCGGCCGTAAGTAACCGAGACCCGGTGCGGCGGAAATCGCCCAGCTCATGGACGCCCTCGAGGTCCGCATGGCTCAATACATGATAGTGATAGTCGCCTTCGGCATCGCGCGCGAAAGCCGGATGCGGCTGATAGCGGATGTCCGGCCGAATATGAATGTCGTAGACACTGTAAGCGATATTCTCGGCCGGGGCGCTCGCGGGCAGCTCCCGGAACTGGGCATCCAGGTAGCGCGGTTCGGGGACTTCCGTAGCGGCAAGCGGAACGAGCCGATAGGGTCGCTTGAGGTAATGATACTGTAAGGGCGGCTCGTAAACCTGAGCGATGAATAGCGCTTCGTTGACGTTGTACGAGCGGGCTGGATCCAGGTGCTTGGGCTGCTCCTGGAAAGCCGAATAGAGGATGTTCGCGCCCGTTTGGCTTGCCGGATAGGGATCGTTCCAGGGCGTGGAACTCCCACAACCGACCAACGTAAGCGCCAGCATTACGGCGCAAAGTTCCACTGCCGCCGCATTGAGCATCCGCCAAACACCCCAAACGGTGCCGTCTGCACGCTTTCGTGGGGCGAATGCGGCACACAGCATCGCTGGAAGCATCAGCCCCGCGCGGGCGTGGCAGATGAATATCCCGCTCATAGCATTCGTCTGGAATCCATCCAACCGTTATCGAGTGGACGCCGCGGCATCCGCTCACCTCCGCCACATCGACACAACCGCACCCCGATCTTGACCGAGCCGATAGCTTTGCATCATACCGACCAAGCCACTCATTGCCCACGGTTACGAATAAACACACCCGCCTAAGCGCTGTCGGCTGCGGGTCGTAGCGCTGAAATTTCTATATTATTTACGAGGAGGCCGGCATTTCAGAGGGAAAATGCAAGTAGCCACACCTGCATTGACATTGCGCACCAACGCTGCAGAGATCATCGCGCATCTTGGGGTATTCGGCGCGTATTTCCTGGCCGTGCAAATCGGCCGGTATTTCGCCCTGCCGCAGACCGATTTCAGCCTGGTGTGGCCGGTAACCGGTCTCGCGCTGGCCGTCGTCTACCTGCTGGGCAGGCGCTTTGTGGTGACGGTGGCGCTGGCCGCGTTCGCCGCGCACTTCGTGCTTCAGCGCGTCGTGCTGGCGGCGGCGGCCGCTGGCTTGGGTGCCGGGGTGGCGGCGGCCGTCGGTGCGTGGCTATTGCACCGCAGCGGGTTCCGGCCGCGAATCGAACAAGTCGGTGATGTGCTGCGCTTCGTGCTCTTCGGTGCTCTGGCGAGCAGCGCGGTGAGCTCGCTGGTCGGCTCCGCCGTCATGTATTCTGCAGGCATGGCGCCGTGGCAGAGTTTTGCCTCGCTGTGGTGGATGTGTTGGGTAGCCGACATGATGGGAATTCTTCTGGTAGGGCCGGTTCTGACGGCCTGGGCGGTGGATCCCGGTCTTGCGGCTACCGCCCGGCTGCGCCTGGAGCAAGGGGCCTTGCTCGCCAGCGTGATCCTGGCTGGCTGGGTCGTCTACAGCGATGTTCTGCCCTCGGGCCTGGCCATGTCCAAGCCCCTTTCCTACTGTATCTTTCCGTTGATGATCTGGGCGGCCGTGCGCTGCCGGCCGAAGGAGGCTGCGCTACTGCTCCTCGTCTACGCCGCGATCGCCGTCGCCTACACGAATACTGGGCATGGCCCGTTTGCCGGAGTCGCGCTGCAGGAAGATTTTCTGTCGCTGCACGCCCATCTCGGCATGCTGAGCCTCACCACGCTCCTGCTCGCGAGCGCGATGGCCGAACGCCGAGCGGCGGAACAAGCGGTACGGGAAAGCGAAGCCAAGTACCGATTGATGGTAGAGAATCAGACCGATCTGGTGGTGAAGACGGACCGGGACGGCTATGTGCTCTTCGCCAGCCCGACCGTGGGCGAGACCTTCGGCGAAACGCCGGAGCGCTTGCTCGGCAAACCGTTTCGTCTGCTGGTCCGCGCGGCGGATAAAGACCATCCCGAGAGCCCTTGGGGCCGGCTGTTTGCACCGCCGTGGTGTTGCTATTTGGAGCAACCCGTGCAGACACCCAACGGCCAGCGCTGGCTCGCTTGGGCGGCCAAGACGGTCATGGAGGAGAACGGGGAACCCGGCGCGGTGGTCGCGGTGGGCCGTGATGTTACGGAGCGGCGGCGCGCCGAGGACGAATCCCGCCAGTACCTGGAGGAGCTGGCTCATGTCGGGCGGGTCAGTGCCATGGGAGAAATGGCAGCTGGACTGGCCCATGAGCTGAACCAGCCCCTATGCGCGATCACGACTTACTCCCAGGCCTGCCGCCGGCTGCTGGGTGCCAATGTTGCGCCGGAGCTCGTGGGCGCCATGGAACGCGTCGCAGCCAATGCCCAGCGGGCCGGCGAGATCATCCGCCATATGCGCAGCTTCGTGCGCAAGGATGATCCGAGCGTCGGCCCGGCCGATATCAATGCACTGATAAAAGACGTACTGGAGCTGACCTCCGCCGAGCTGCGCCGTAGCCGGGTCAAAGTAGAGGTGAGGCTCGGTCGTGATCTCCCGGCGGTGGCGGCGGCCCGGATCCAGATTCATCAGGTGCTTGTCAATCTTATCCGCAACGCTGTCGAGGCGATGGGCACCGACGCCGAGGGCGCGCGCCGGCTGCTCATCAGCACTGCCTTGGACCGGGGCGGTGGTGTGGCGGTGGTCGTTGCGGACACGGGTCCCGGTTTACCGGTGGGTTTGCTGGATAACATCTTCGAGCCGTTCGTGACCGGCAAGACCGAAGGCCTGGGTCTCGGATTGTCGATCAGCCGCTCGATCGTCGAAAATCACGGCGGACGCTTGTTCGCAGGGAATCGCCCTGGAGGCGGAGCGGAGTTCCACTTCTCCCTTCCCGTCTTCTCACAGGATCAGGCCAAGGCAGGATAGCGGGGTATGAACCGCGCAAAGCATTCAGCCGCGGATTCGCCTACGGTCTTCGTTGTGGACGACGAGGCCGACGTGCGGGATTCCGTCGGTCTGCTGGTCCGCTCCGCCGGGCTCGCTGTGGAGACCTTCGCCACCGCCGGTGAATTTCTACACGTCTGCGACCGGGAACGCCCCGGCTGCGTAGTGCTGGATGTGCGAATGCCCGGCCTGAATGGACTGGCCGCTCAGCAGCAACTCCTCAAACGAGGCATTACCCTACCGGTCATTTTCGTATCGGGGCACGGCGACATCGCCATGGCCGTGCGGGCCGTGCGGGCCGGAGCGCTGGATTTCCTGGAGAAGCCGTTCAATGATCAGGCGCTGCTCGATCGTGTGCACAAGGCCCTCGAGATCGATGCGGAAAACCGGGCGCATGCCGCGGCCGAAGCGGAAATAGCGCGCCGTCTGCAAACGCTGACCCCGCGGGAGTGCGAAGTCATGGAACGGCTGATCGAGGGCTAGGTAAACAAAATCATCGCCCGGGAGTTGGCTGTGAGCACGCGCACGGTGGAAATCCATCGCGCGCGCGTCCTGCATAAAATGCGGGTGAGCAACGTATCCCAGCTGGTGCGTCTGGTGCTCTCCACGGGGCGCTATCGCGAGCGATTCAGCACCGATTAAGGGATCCCAAAGGGTCTCTAGCCGGGCCAAAATATGTAGCATTACGGATTCGAAGCGGCTTGATTTCGTACTAAGGTGTGATCATTTCGCAAGTATTGGAGAATGTGGATGAGCCAGGAGGACGTCAAGCACTATTACGGTCAAGTGTTGACCGGATCAGAGGATTTGCAGACCGATGCGTGTTGTACGCCCGACGCTTTGCCTGCGTTCTTGAAAGGCGTGCTAGCCGATATTCATCCGGAAATCCTCGGCCGCTACTATGGCTGCGGGCTGGTGATCCCCGAAGCGCTGGAAGGTGCCAGTGTCCTGGATCTGGGTTGCGGATCCGGGCGTGACTGTTACGCTCTCTCCCGACTGGTAGGCGAGCACGGCCTGGTGGTGGGCGTGGACATGACCGAGGAGCAGCTCGCCGTCGCCCGTCGGCATCTGGACTTCCACACGCAACGCTACGGCTATGCCAAGCCGAACGTGGAATTCCTGCATGGGTATATCGAACGGCTGGATGAGCTCGAACTCGCCGACAGCCGTTTCGACCTGATCGTTTCCAACTGCGTTTTGAATCTATCGCCCGATAAGGCCGCGGTTCTGAGGGGAGCCTACCGGCTGCTCAAGCCGGGCGGCGAGATGTATTTCTCGGATGTCTATGCGGACCGTCGTATACCCAAAGCGCTCAGCCACGATCCGGTACTCTACGGGGAATGCCTGAGTGGCGCCCTTTACTGGAACGATTTTCTTTCCCTGGCCAAGAAGGCCGGCTTTTCCGACCCGCGGCTAGTGGAAGATCGGCCGTTGCAGTTGAACAACCCGGGCATTCAGGCGAAGATTGGCCACATCGCCTTCTATGCAGCTACCTACCGGCTCTTTCGCATCGACGAGTTGGAACCGGCCTGCGAAGACTACGGCCAGGCGGTGATCTATAAAGGCACGGTAGCCGAGCAGCCACGGCGCTTCAGGCTGGACAAGCATCATGTCATGGAGGCCGGGCGGGTGTTCCCGGTCTGCGGCAACACTTACCGAATGCTGCGCGAGAGCCGCCTCGCACCCCATTTCGAGTTCATCGGTGAGGGACAGACCCACTACGGTATCTTCAAGGGCTGCGGCGTTGGGATTCCGTTTGATCCGCAAGGCACGGCCGGCGCTCAGCAATCCGGGGGTTGTTGCTGACACGGCCCTGATTGACCGATGGTCAACTCAGGGGACATTCACCAATGACCCGCGGTGATAGCGGGATAGTGCGCCAATGCATTTGTCCACGACTTCAACCGCCGGCATTGGGAAGATCAACTGTCCCAATGCTCGACTTTATTCTCTTGTCAAAACCTCTTTATGTTTTCTTTATAAAAACGCCGGCTGGGTGCCGAGGTTTTTTACTGTCAATAATCTCCCAGCATTCCTTCCTTGAGGTTGCCGCCCGGCGGTTTGCGACCAAGCCAGATGCGTAACAGGGCGTCGCTGAAATCCTGCCCGGGAATCATGCCCTTAACCGCGTTATTGATCGTTACCTGCGTGCCCTGGCCCGGCAGGTAATCCATGAATACCGTGTCGCCTTTGACAAGGTCGCCGAAGAAGCTGTTGAATGTGGCTATGCGTTCTCCAATGATCTGCATCAGCTCGGCGTTGTTGTTCTCGAAGCCTTCGATCCAGGCTTCGAGAACATCCTCGGCGTCGACATCGTGCACAAAATACAGGGCGATCCGCCGCGGGCCATCCTGCGCCAGCGCCTGCTCGGGCGTAGTAGTTTTTTTCGGCAGATAGAGCGCGCCGACATAAATATTCACCCAAACCACTTCGCGCAAGCCCACACCATTGAGCGGGACCTCCTGGCCGGCCAGCACTACGCTGTCCGGCACGTCCACGTCCTCGTAAGTGACAGCCAGTGCCGGCCGGGCTAGCAGCAGTCCCGCGCACAAGGCGAATGCCGTTTTCTTGTTCATGGTTGACCTCATGCGATCGGTGGGGGTTGCTGTTGGTCCTCGTTACCGGCTTTGCGCGGGGCTCAAGGTCGGCAAGCATCACTAGCGATCGCGTAAGCAAACCCCCGGCCGCCGAGACTGGCCGAGTGTCTTGAGCAACAGCACCTAGGTGCATTTCTCCATACTACCTATAGCGGTTGTGATTGAACACATAATCGCCCCCAGGGGCGGACTGATGGCAGGCGATGCAGCCCTGCTTGGCCCCTTTGGCGACCCGGCCGGCGAGCTCCCAGCCCTTCGGATTCTTGTCCAGGCTCCCGTCGGGGAGGTACTTGACCCAAAACCAGTCCCGATTGCCCGGATCGTAACCGTGCCGACGGTACATAACGGTAATCGCGCGGAGCCATTGCCCTGGATTGTTGGCCACCGCCTGCTTGCTGACCCCTTCACCACCGTAATTGCGTTTGATGATCAGCTCGCCCGTGTTCCCCTCCAGAGTCATTTCGGTGTCTATGGCATCAAGAATCGCTCCATGGGGGTGCTGCCCGGTATAAGGTGTGGACATCACGCTGTCCTTGCCGATCAGCCTGGCATCGATCATTGCCTGCCAGAGCTTGGCTGCATAGGCGATATCGTCCGGTGCGCCGAAGGGTTTTTGTGCCTGGGCAACCCCCAGCGTCAGGAACAAGGCGGCGATCGGAATTGCGATGATCTGTGAGCCTTTCATCGTAGATCCTCCCTCTGCTTACCGCATAGTTGATGGCTCTCGAAAGTGGAGACGCCGCAGATCGACCGGGGGACGGGTCGCGACCAGACCACCGGGCAGAACCGCGCCGATGACCTCTGTGCCGATCTCCGCCCGCCCATGTAAGGTACCGGACGCCGGATCCAGCGCCACGACCGCATCAGTGCCGGGCCATAGCATCAGATAGCCGTTCAGGCGCGTTAGGTTTCTGGGCGCCCCGCCCACGTGCCGTGTCCATACCGTTGCGCCGTCGCGCCGATCGAGTGCGGTTACGGTACCGCCCATAAGCAACGCGTAGATACGGTGCGCGTCTGCGGTTACTCGGCTCGTCGGCGCGCCGAGCTTTCGTATCCATAAATCGCCTCCGTCACGGGCGCTGACCAGCCGCAGCCGTCCATCGAAAGTGGCAACAGCCACGGCGCCATCCATTACAGTGGTGGGGCTGAAAACGATTTCCTGCGCAAGTGGACGCGACCAGAGGAGCTCGCCGTTGGAGGCCGCCAATGCCCAGAGAACGCTGGCGCTGCCCCCGGTAATGAGCCGCTCCCCGCTCAATGCCGGCGTATAGACCCAGCCCGCCAGCCGGGTGTCCCAGAGTTCGGCTCCGGTACGGGCATCGATACGGCGCACATGGCCATCCCGCGTGCCCAGCCAGAGGCTCGTACCACGAGCGATCGGGGGGAATGCCGCCCCGAAATCGCGGCGCGCCCACATCAGCTCGCCGCTGCTCGAGTCGATGGCCGTCAAACCGTCGCTGCCCGTCGTGAACAGCCGCCCGGCGGAGTAAGTCAGTTCAAGAGTCTGCCGGCCTTCCAAGGCGGTCCAGACCGAGCGATTCGCGGCTGGTTCGAAACAGTGAATGCCTTCGTCGGAGACACAGACCCGGTCGGCGACGATGACCGGGTTGCCCGGCCGAGCCACGTCCGAATCAGCTCGAACCACCAGCGGCAAAGCCAAGGCGATCGCCATCATCAGCCGCGATCCCAGTCCGCTGACACGCCTTCGACGTGTTTTAGTTCTTGCCATGATTGCCGACATGGGCCTGCCCCTCGAAAAATCGTGACTGTGATGGCTGATGGCTACCGCAAGCGATCATGGTTGAACACGTAATCGCCGCCGGGGGCCGATTGGTGGCAGGCGATGCAGCCCTGATTGGTTCCCTTGGCGACCCGACCGGCGAGCGCCATCCCCTTGGGGTTTTGGGCCAGGCGGCCATCGGGGAGGTACTTCACCCAGAACCAGTTCTGATTGTCGGGGTCGTAGCCGGCCTCCCGGCGATACATCACCGTGATCGCAGCGAGCCATTTATCTGGATCATTGGCCACGGCCTGTTTGCTCACACCCTCGCCCCCGTAATTACGCTTTACGATCAAGTGACCCGTGTGGCCATCGAGGGTGAACGGCCGATCCACGGTGTCGAGAATGGCACCGTGCGGATGCTGGCCGGTATAGGGTGTCGATGTGATCCGGTTGCTGCCGACCAGGTTGGCCTGCTGCATCGCACGCCACAGCTTAGCGGCATACGCCGTACTGTCTTTGCCGCCGAAGAGAGGCAGCTGCTGTCCCGTGGCTTCACGGCCGTAGCCGCTGCCCCCTCCGCCGTCCGACTGCAGCGTACACCCGGCGCTGGCCATAGCCCCGACCAAGGAGATAGCGACGGCGTATAATGATAACTTCATGTTCTTTCTCCTTATTTAAGGCCAGAGAGAACGGCAGGCCAAATGTCAGCGTCATTCCTTGTCCACGTTCCGTCCAACCCTGCACACCGTCGAATCCGCATTAGGATTTCTTAAACGGCTACCGAAAAACCTTAGCAGCCGAACGGCACTCCCGGAGTACGTTTAACTACGTATCCGCCGGCTCTCAGCGGTACATGCTCCGAATGCGTAAGAAATCCTCGCGATAGAAGAGCGCAACGTGGACGAAGGCGCGGGCGCACTGGAATGACGAGAGTTGGAAGGTATTCGAGGTTTCCTAACGAGCCTGCCGGCAGCGCCATGCCAATTGGCATGCATCGCTCATCGAATCGCCGCTCTCCTTGAGCAGCCGTCGCAGCATTAGCGGGATCGCGGGCTTACACACGCAGGGTGACGTTCAGCAGTCCCTGCCCTCACCGCCACTAAGGCATCCTCTAAACGTTTCCATAAGCTACTATTCTCTAACGAGAGCCACGCATCAGGTTGGGTGCCAGATGCCCCACGCTGGCGGCGAGCTCGAGCTGTGCCTGGTAGTTCTTGCCGGCGGCAACGACCCCAGCCTGCGCCTCCGAAATAGCCTGGCTCGCGGTCTGGACCTTGGAGACTGCCGTTTCAATCTCCCCGCGCACTTGCTCGCGCAACGCTCGTTCGCGGATCGTTGCGGCCCGGGCCTGAGCAATACCCAAGAAGCGCTCTACATCGGCCACAAACTGCCCGGCAATCCGATGGGAGACATAGGCCAGCGCAATGTCCAAAGTAGCCTATCCCCGCCTGTAGCATGGCCGTGCGCTTCTCCTCGCGCACCTCCAAGGCGGCGGCGTCCGCCTCCCGGCGCCGGCCTGCGCCGCGCCGGGATTGACTCGATAGAACACGCTGGCCGCCGGTTCGAACCGAGCGAAAGCGACATCCTGCACCTAGCCGAAGACCTCAACCTGGCGGCCGTCGACATAACTTCCTCCCGCCCTGAACTGGACACCCGGCAACAGGGCGCCTGCTGCCGCTTGCACCCGGCCTGTGGCTGCCTCCAGCTCAGCCGCGGCCTCGAACACTCCATACGCCCGTTCCCGCGCCACATCGAGCACCCTGGCGAGAGGAGCCACCCTCCGGGGGCTTGTCTCACCGACGCTGCCTTCGGGCGTCATGAGAGAACCATAACCCACCGAGGCCTCAGGCGAGGCAGCGGGGCTTTGCAGATTAACCACAGGGGGTTGCCCCGGCACATCGGGAGTATAGCCCGTGAACGCGGCGCACCCGGAGCATAGGAGCAGCGGTGCCAACCAACTCCAGGAAACCCGCCGCTTCACTAGGCCGACTCCTCAACGGCCTCAACGCGGGCGCCAGCGCGGGCCAATGGCGAGCCCGCTATCATCACTCTGTCATCGCGGTTCAGGCCGTGCACAATGCCGGCTCGCCGCCCATCATCCCATGCCACTACTACTGGCTGGCGGTGCAGCACCCCATCGCGGACGATAAGGCAATAGCGTGCATCGCCTTGCCCACGTACCGCACGGGAGGACACGCTCAGCGCGTTGTCCGCCGTGTCGACCTTGATTTCCACCGCGGCGTACATGCCGGGCTGGTAGCGCCCGGCGGCTTGCTGCCTAGGGCCATCGTTACGTAGAGCTACGTATTGTGGCCTCGGGCCTGGTTCGCCAGATTACTCGCTATGCTTCTTAAGCTTGGAGCCGGTGCGATGATTGGGTTTCAGCGAGCCTGTCGATGGACCGTCCATAGCATGTTCTGCACCGTTCTGGCGATTGCGCCAGGTACCGCAGCCCTCGCCACCGACGGCCCACCCACCCGTGACGTCCCGTTGACCTTACACGCTCCGCTGGAGAACTACGTGGACAGCAGCCTGTCCGGCGGGCCGTCGAAGGACGGGATCCCCGCCATCGACAAGCCGCGCTTTTGGAGCTCGAAGGAGGCGGAGCAGCACCTCGAGGATGGCGACGTGGTCTTCGGCGTTTACCATAAAGGTGAGGCCAAAGCGTATCCCCAGCGCATCCTGGTCTGGCACGAGATCGTCAACGACGTTATTGGCCAGGAACCGGCCAGCGTTACGTACTGCCCATTAACCGGTACGGCGCTTGGCTTCCTGCGCGGCGCTACGACGTTCGGCGTCAGCGGGCGGCTGGTCAACAGCAACCTCATCATGTACGACCGGGCGACGGATAGCGAGTGGCCGCAGGTCCTGGCGACGGCGATCGACGGGCCCCTCGCAGGCAAATCCCTGCACCAAATCCCGGTAGTATGGACCACCTGGAAGCGCTGGCAGGCGCGTTATCCCGAGACCCGCGTGCTCTCCACGCGCACAGGCTATATTCGCAACTATAATCGGGACCCGTACGGCCGCTACAATCCCGTGGGTGGATACTACCGTTTGACGGCTCGACGCTTGTTCCCGGTCATGAACGAGAGCATGCGCTACGCGCCGAAATCCGTATTCCTGGTTGCCCGAACGCAAGAAGCGGCGATCGCCTTCCGCAAGGACGCTCTGCGTGAGCAGCATGTCCTGCACGGCGAGGCCGGGGGCAGCCGTTTTACGGCTGTCTATGATCCGGAGCTGGATGCGGGTCAGGTTTTCCGAAACCCTAAGGGTGCGCCCGTGGCACCCGACGAGCTCACCTTCGGCGCCGGCGGTGTCAAATGGAAAGAGCCCGGCCGGGCGCTGGAACCTGTCGTCAGCTTCGATGCCATGTGGTTCGCTTATGCCGCTTTCTATCCGGGTGGCATCGTTGTCGATTAAATCGCTGGGCCTGTTGTGGCAGCTGCCGCGGTTCCGCCGGATCGCGGTGCTCGCCGCCTTTGCCTACTGGCTGGCCTTTTTGTTCGCAATCCAGGATCTGTCGGTGCATTCCCGAGCCGGACCGGTCGGCCTTACCCTCGCCGACCGGGTGGGGGACTTGATGTTCCAACTCCGCGGCCCCTTTCAGTTCGAGCCGATCGCTTTGCTGGACTTGCCGTTTCTGACCTGGACGTTTGCCCCACTAAGCGCGGCGATCGGAGCGGCGCTCGCGGCGCT
>JAGFJL010000140.1 GCA_024102725.1 Nitrococcus mobilis | reverse complement strand
AAGCTGCTGGTCGAGCAGCTGCAGGCTCGGAGCGTGAAAAGGGACTATCTGGCACTGGTCTCGGCGGCGGTTACGAGCGGTGGCCGGGTGACAGCCGCGATCGGCCGGCATCGGTGGGATCGCACGCGGATGGCCGTACGCCAGGATGGCCGAGCGGCGGTAACGCATTTCCGGGTGGTGGAACGCTTTGCGGCCCATACGCTGCTCCACTGTAGCTTGGAGACTGGACGTACGCATCAGATACGGGTGCATATGGCTTGGCTGCGCCAGCCGATCGTGGGTGATCCGGTCTACGGCGGCCGGACCCGACTGCCCAAGGGCGCGAGCGAAGAGCTCATTGCCGCGTTGAGAGGCTTCCGACGCCAGGCGCTGCACGCGGTCAAGCTACGGTTGGTGCATCCGGCTACGGGACAGGCCGTGGGTTGGCACACCCCGCTGCCTGCCGACTACGCGCACCTGTTGGAGATTTTGCGTGGCTGCCGATAGAGGTGATGCAATCCAATCCAGATGCGCTCGGCAGCGCCCTGTGTGGTGGCTACCAAAGTGAGTGCCGATGTTTGAGAGGCGGGTCCGGCAAGGGCTTTGCCAAGGCATGTCATAAAATACAGCCTTGTAGGCTCGTAGGCCGCCTGGACTGCGGCCTACGGTCGGCTTGCCGGCCCCGTTTGCCAATACCTTTACCAGCGTCTTCATAATCGTACCGAGTGTGAGGGGCTGAGTCGTGTCTGAGGCGGTATCTTGGCTGATTCCCGACTGGCCCGCCCCGGCGGGCGTTCGGGCGGTGGTTACTACGCGCCGCGGTGGCGTGAGCCAACCGCCGTATGCGTCGTTCAATCTGGGAGTCCGCACGGGGGATTGCCCGGAGCATGTGGCCGAGAACCGCCGGCGGCTGCGGTCCGGGCTCGCGCTGCCGGAGGAGCCACGCTGGCTGCATCAGGTGCATGGTGTCGGAGTGGTCGCAGCCGAGCAGGTAAGGCGCGATATCACTGCGGCGGATGCGGTATGGACAATGCGTGCAGGGGTAGTTTGCGCTATCCAGACGGCCGATTGCCTGCCGGTTTTCTTTTGCGACCGGAACGGTCGCCGGGTGGCGCTGGTTCATGCGGGTTGGCGTGGTCTTGTGGCTGGGGTAATCGAGGCGGCGCAGGCCGCACTCGGTGTACCCGGCGCATGTCTGTTGGCCTGGCTGGGACCGGCCATCGGTGCACAGGCTTTCGAGGTGGGCAGTGAGGTGCGTGCCGCCTTTGTAGCCGCTGACCCTGGCCTCGCCACCGCTTTCCGCGCCACAGCGCACGGGCGATGGTTGGCTGATCTCTATCGTCTTGCTCGCCACCGGCTCCGGTGCTGCGGTGTGGAGCGCGTTTACGGCGGTGGGTTTTGCACGGTCACCGACGCGCGGCGCTTTTACTCCTACCGGCGGGACGGGCGCACCGGTCGGATGGCCAGCCTGATCTGGCTGGCTTAAGCCAGCCCTAAGCATTTGCTGATGGGGCGGGGTTGGCTTGTCGAGCCCGTAGGTCGTCCGGATGACGGCCTACGAGCCTATATGGGTGTATCTACGGCGTGTCCCGGCAAGCCACCTCGCCTCCACCCCTCACGAGGGTGACTTTACTAATATACATTTTAGCCGGGGGTCCGTTGAAATAACCGCGTTTTGCCCCATCTTTGATTTTAGCGAGTAAAAATCTGCATTTGAGGCTTTTCTTATGCGCATGGATAAATTGACGACCAAATTCCAGATGGCGATCGCCGATGCGCAATCACTGGCGGTAGGACGCGATCATCAGTTCATCGAACCCGAGCACTTGATGATCGCCCTGCTGGACCAGGAAGGGGGGCTGGCACGCCAGTTATTGCAGCGCTCCGGCGCTAACGTCAGCTACCTGCGCTCGCAACTTGGCGAAGCGTTGGATCGTACGCCCACCGTTCAGGGAACCGGTGGAGACGTGCATATGTCACAAGAGCTGGCGCGTCTGCTCAATCTCACTGACAAGCTTGCTCAGCAGCGCAAGGATCAATATATATCGAGCGAGCTGTTGGTGCTGGCGGCGGTCGCGGATGGCCGTACCCGGTTGGGAGAGATCCTGATCCGGGCCGGAGCCGAGAAGGTCGCGTTGGAGAAGGCGATCGACGAACTGCGCGGAGGTGAGCAGATTGCCGATCCCAATGCCGAGGAGCAACGGCAGGCGCTAGAGAAATACACCATCGATCTTACCGAGCGTGCCGAGCAGGGTAAGCTTGATCCGGTAATCGGCCGCGATGAGGAAATCCGCCGTACGATCCAGGTTCTGCAGCGGCGGACCAAAAACAATCCGGTCTTAATCGGTGAGCCCGGAGTCGGCAAGACGGCGATCGTGGAAGGGCTTGCCCAGCGTATCGTCAACGCCGAGGTGCCGGAGGCTCTGAAGGGCAGGCGTCTGCTCGTGCTCGATATGGGCGCCTTGGTGGCGGGCGCCAAGTTCCGTGGCGATTTCGAGGAGCGACTCAAGGCCGTACTGAGGGATTTGGCCAAGCAGGAGGGCCAGATCATTCTATTTATCGACGAGATTCACAATATTGTCGGTGCCGGCCGGGCCGAAGGCTCTATGGATGCGGGTAATATGCTTAAGCCGGCACTGGCTCGGGGCGAACTGCACTGCATCGGTGCCACCACTCTCGATGAGTATCGCCAGTATATCGAAAAGGATGCCGCGCTCGAGCGGCGGTTCCAAAAGGTCACCGTGGAAGAGCCCACCATCGAGGATACGATTGCTATCCTGCGCGGTTTGAAGGAGCGCTATGAGGTCCACCATGGGGTGGAAATCACGGATCCGGCCATCGTTGCGGCTGCGACGATGTCACAGCGTTATATCACAGAGCGCAAGCTACCCGACAAGGCCATCGATCTGATCGACGAGGCGGCGAGCCGCATCCGTATTGAGATCGACTCCAAGCCTGAGGCGATGGATCGGCTCGAGCGACGGTTGATCCAACTCAAGATCGAGCGCGAGGCGCTGGCTAAGGAGGCCGACGAGGCCTCCAAAAAACGTCTGCAGACGGTAGAGCGCGAGATCGAAGAGGTGGAGCGCCAGTACCAGGATCTCGAGCAGATCTGGAATTCGGAGAAGGCCGCGGTCGAAGGGACGCATACCATCAAGGAATCTCTTGAACAGGCGCGCAAGGAACTGGAGACGGCGCGCCGCGCGGGCGACCTCACACGCATGTCCGAGCTGCAATACGGGCGCATCCCGGAGCTGGAGCGGCGGCTCGAGATGGCTTCCCAGGCCGAGGTCCAGGATATGCAGCTGCTGCGCAACAAAGTCACGGAAGAGGAAGTTGCCGAGGTGGTGTCCAAGTGGACCGGTATCCCGGTGAGCAAGATGCTGGAAGGTGAGCGAGAGAAGCTCCTGCACATGGAACAGGCTTTGCGGGCACGGGTCGTAGGGCAAGAGGAGGCCGTCTGCGCGGTTGCCAATGCCATCCGCCGTTCGCGGGCGGGGTTGGCCGATCCCAAGCGACCCAATGGCTCGTTCTTGTTCCTCGGGCCGACCGGTGTCGGCAAGACCGAGTTGTGCAAAGCGTTGGCAGCCTTTCTATTCGATACCGAAGAGGCCATGGTTCGGATCGATATGTCCGAATTCATGGAGAAGCATGCGGTTGCGCGCCTCATCGGTGCACCGCCGGGCTATGTCGGCTATGAGCAGGGCGGTTATCTGACCGAAGCGATCCGGCGTCGGCCATACTCCGTGATTCTGCTTGATGAGGTGGAAAAAGCTCATGCCGATGTCTTCAACATTCTCTTGCAGGTGCTCGACGACGGCCGACTGACCGATAGCCACGGCCGCACGGCGGATTTTCGCAACGCGGTTATTGTCATGACGTCAAATTTGGGTTCCCAGGTGATCCAGGAAATGGCGGGCGAGGAAAATTACCAAGCGATGCGGCAGGCGGTCATGGGAATCGTTGGCCAGCAATTTCGCCCTGAGTTCGTCAATCGCATCGACGATGTGGTCGTGTTCCATCCGCTGGGTCGCGAACAAATTCAGCGAATTGCCGAGATTCAGATCGCCTATGTCGATCGCCGATTGCGCGAGCAGGATATGGGCATCGAGCTCACGCAGGACGCCTTGGAGATGCTCGCACAGACGGGTTTCGATCCAGTTTACGGCGCCCGTCCGCTTAAGCGGGTCATCCAACAGCGTTTGGAGAATCCGCTCGCGCAGGCCATTCTCGAGGGCCATTTTGACGCCGGCGATATCATCAAGGTGGATGTTCGGGACGGGGAGCTCGTTTTCGAGCGCGGTGCGCGCCACGTCGCCGTGGCCTGAGGTAAAGCACCTACTCGGGGGGGCTGTTTTTGCGGCCCGGCGCGCGCGGGAGAGTATGGTTCGAAATCGATTTCATTACTGAAGGCGAAACGACGTCCCTGTCGTTTCGCCTCTTCTGATGCTCCCTGGTCCCTATCTTGTCATTACCCGTAGGCAAGCTGATCGATAAAAGAACATTCCGTCGGTGACGCTTATTCCTATTTCAGTCTATCGCAACCAGAGGACATCTATGTCTTACGATTGATTCTCCCCGCGAGCGTCTTCTCTGCAAACAGAAGAATTCACAGCAGCCCGGGGGCGTAGTTTATTACGGATTCAGCGCGTGGGTGTAGTACCACAGGGTGCCGTTGAAGACCATCGCGCCGAGGATGTTGCCGACGGTGACCGGGATCTGATTCCATACCCACCAGTCATAGATGCTCACCTCGGCGCCCGAGAACATGCCCGTCGGGATGAGCCACATGTTCACCACGGTGTGCTCGAAGCCCAGCGCAAAGAACGTCCCGATTGGTATCCACATCAGAAGCGCCCGGCCCACGGTGCTGCGTGTGGACTTGGACATGACCGATCCCAAACTCACCAGCCAATTACAGAGCACGCCCATGCCGATGGCGGCGCACCAGCCGATGACGCCGAACTGGCTATAAGCGACCTTATGCTCGGCGACGTGGGCAATGGTGACGAGCATGGGGTTTGGCGGAACGGCCCCGCCGTTGGTCAGGGAGAACCAGAGCAGCCATGCGAAGAAGACGCCTCCGAGCAGGTTCCCAAGCAGGGTCCAAAACCAGTTGCGAATGAGCTGAAAAATGGTGACGGTTCCGGCGTACAGGCCGATGGGCATCACCGCGAAGCTGCCGGTCGCCATCTCCAGGCCCAAAAAGTTCAGCGTGACATAGCCCACCGGGAAAATCAGTCCGGCTGCGCCGAGCGGTATGCCGGCGGAGACCATGGCGAATACCACGCTGGCCCCGTAGGCCAGAAAGGGCGTGCACAAAAAACCGCGAACAAGAAGATGGGCAGTGCCGAGCTTGGCCTTCTTCGCCGCGTCCGCGGCGATCGCGGCCCCCATCTCCGCCGGTGGCACGGTTTCTGTAATGGTAACGTTGCTGGGTACGGCCGGCACAGAGCCCGCTGCTGCAGTGCTGGGATTGCCCGCTATTGGATTGCCGGCCGGGTTCGTGACCGACGGGTTGTCGCCTTGTGTTGGCTTACCCTGTCGCCTAGACTTTCCTGAATCGCTCATGTCGTTAGCCTCCTCGTCGTAAAATCTAAATCGCCGATAATATTGTGCTGACACACGAACTTATCTTTATTGCTTTGCTTTATGTCACGTAATCGACCCCTTAGCAGGGCCTTGCAATACTGCTAAAGACGTTGTGGCAGCGCTGGTTACCAGCACACCTAATGCCGCATCCCCGCTGGCAGTAAGATCTAGTTTACTAATCAAAAAATGATATTTTTGCAACTGAAATAGGACATGCCTCGCCTTGGGATCGAGCCTGACCCCAAATTTCCCCCTCTTGCAGATTTTTCCCATTCGGTACCGGATGCCACGTGTTCTCCGAGCACGGCGGCGCTTGATCGGCCGGTCGATTGGGAACGTATGCATACCGTGCCGATGAGAATGAGATGTGCGGAGTCCGTTTACTTTGTCGAGCGCATCCCCTGGCCAACGGCGTGCGCTATTTCGGGCAGCGCCGGTGAGGGGTTGCTCTGCGTATGCGGGCCCCGTACCGGTGAGGAGGAAGCATGCACCGTCTATTCTAGATCCCAAGCCGGGGGTGGTGGCCTGTTTTACCACAGGCCGAAATACAACCTGGCGCACGTGGGTAAGATGGGGTTTTCCCAACATACTCGCTTTTCGTAATCGCGACATCGATATGCCGCCCTATCCCGAGCCCAGTGAATGGAGGCGTGCTTGGTCGCCGTATTTCCCGATAAGTGCTGCATATCAACTAATACACGCACAACGCTACTTAACTATAGTGCCCACATGAACGCCTGGTCTAGTCACCGCCACCACACTATTTTTAGCATAGTGAAGTTAAGAGTAGCATCCCTTCCTGTGTACGCAATCCTTAATTTGGGATGCACGCCTATTAGTAGTATTTAATAGTTTTCTTAATTAGTGCCAAATAGCGGTGTATTCAAATTGTATTTTAAAGCGTAGCGCTGCGGTGAACTGATTTCGCGCATTAGGGAGTAGGGAGCGCGCATGCTTAGTGCACAGCTCCTCTGCTTGTCGAGGCAGGCATAGACGGGCGTTGGAGGTTAGCCAACACATCGTTGGGAGACGCGAGGCTGACTGCGGCTTGATCCTGATCCCGCGGGAGGGGGTTGCCTAGCTATTGCGAACCATCGAACCATTGTTGAGCTCGCGGGCTCCTTTGGAACCCTACATTGGCTCTTTGCACTGCTTCGTTCTCGGGCTCGAGCGCTTGCTCGACCCGGTACCCATGCCGGCAGCCCCCTCACCACGCGGGGTAGGTTTAGAAAACGATCAGGCTAACAGCGGTTAGTGATCAATTGCCGTACACAACCACTTGGTAGTTGCCGATGATGCCCAAGGTGTTCTCGGCTTTCCAGTCGACGTGATGGACTTCAGTGATACCGCCGTTTTTCTTGGCCGTCTCTATGCTGCAATCACCCGTCGCCACGATGGCTAAGATGCTTTTACAGCTGGCGACCCCTACTTTCATGGCGGAGCCGGTGTTACTGGTTGCTGTGACTGGGAGGTCGAGCTTGGTATAGAACGCTCCGTATGGCACGGAGGTCGCGCAGCCCCCAAGTACGAGGGAGGTGGCAATGATTGACCCTGTGATGATCTTTTTCATATTTACTCTAAGCCCTCTTTACTATTATTGGATTCCGTTTACTCCTCTCGGCGGTTTATCGTAAAGGGTAACGAGATCTTTTGTCGAGCACCACTTTAATTAAGCCCTTCACACTGTAGCGATTTTTGCTGTCGGGCACCCGACGGTAGTGGCAGGTGCGCGCGGGTAGCGAGTCGTTCCAGCCGGCAAGAGCCTCAGGCAAGGCCCAATAACCGGATTGAATGGGACGAGTTTTCGATAATGCGGTAAGTGCGCATAGCTCCCTCACCAGGTTGCCCCCACCAGCGAGCGCATCTGCGCGGTGCGTCCAGCTTTCACATGCCCCATCGCCATCATCACCGCCAGCGCCAAACCGAGGCGGCCTGCATCTTCGCGCGCCCGCGAATGAAATGGTGCTCAAAGCCGAAGCTGCGGTCGATGCGGTTGTTGATGCGCTCAAGGGCGCTGCGGCGATGGTAGCCGCGCCGCAAACGTGGGGCTGTGGTGGGGCGAACAGCGAGCCGATAACGGGGGCAGTGCGAGGCGATGGAAGACGGCGACCACGATGACCGAGGCGGTAAGCAGGATCGCGATATCCTGCGGAATCTCTACGGTGCGCTGCTTGCTCCCGGGTGCCGAAATTCCTGCTACTCCAAGCCTTATTGTGGGTGTGGCCGGCTCCCTCTGCCAATCGCCTCTTGTCGGGCGGCCTCTCATCCACTAGAGCGAGCTTGCAATCCGCCCGGAATTGTACCGGTGGTGAGCACCGAGTCGCTATAGGATTTTGTACAAGCGCAAGCTAGATCGTGTATACGAGGAATTCGACGATTTTATCGTAGAACAAACAGCCCTCGGTTCGGCATGTCGGGCGGCTGCAACGCGGCTCCCAGGAGCTTGCCAGGTTCGCCGCCGTAGCTGCCCAGCCTATTTTATTAGGTGTGAAGCTAAGACCATGGCAGGGGAGGATCGGATTATGGGAGGGTATCGTATTCTGGCGCTGGACGGCGGTGGCGTGCGTGGCGTGGTTACGGCAGTGCTCCTGGAGCGTTTGCTCGAAGTCGTCCCCAGTTTGATCAGCATGACCGATCTCCTGGCCGGCACATCGAGCGGCGGCATTCTCGCGTTGGGGCTGGCCGGGGGGCTTTCGCCGACGCAGTTGCGGCGGCTCTATGAGCGCAAGGGACAAGCCATTTTCCATGATAGCCGCCGGCCATTCGCTGCTGAGGTGGGTCAGCGGCCGACAGCGGCCTATGACAACGTGGCGCTGTGTCGAGAGCTCAAAAACAGCCTTGGAGAGACGATCCGGCTCATGGATCTACACAAACAAGTTCTCGTGCCGGCATGCGAGTTGGATAATGAGGCGGCGGATCCTTGGGAACGCACCTGGCGACCGAAGCTATTCCATAATCTCCCGGATTCGGAAGACGCCGATCGGTTAGTCTATCGCGTGGCCCTTTATACAAGCGCGGCCCCCATGTACTTCCCATCGGTGGACGGCTTTATAGATGGAGGAGTGTACGCCAACAACCCGAGCATGGCGGCTGTTGCGCATGCGGTGCGCGCCCGCCTCGAGGCCGCGACGCCCAGCCTGCAGGAGCTGCGCCTGCTCTCCCTCGGCAGTGGCAGCGTGGGGAGGTACATTCCCGGCAAGCGGCACGATTGGGGCAGTACTCATTGGCTCGGCGCGGGGCTGTTGGATCTCATGAATGACGCCAGCATGGCGATCACCGATTTTCAATGCCGCCAAATTTTGCGGGACCGGTATTTTCGCTTCGCTCCGTTGTTGCCGATGGACAAACCTATCCTGCTCGATGAGAGTGCAAGATTGCCCGAACTGGTGGACTACGCCGAGCACCTGGATCTCTCGGAGCTCGCCGCCTGGCTCCAAGAGAACTGGTAAGGCAGGCCCCCTGGCCCCCTGCGGCTCGGTGTATTGATGTTGGCCAGGGGTAATAGGAGCTGTTCTCGTGGGCCTCGCTATTGCCGGGCACCGCTGCCCTTGCTCGGCAACCCAAGGTCCATGCGGTAAACCGAGAACAGCCCAATATCCCCAGCAAGCCGTCAGAAGATGCGTTCTTTGACGTGCAGCAGATCCCCAGATTTGAGAATATCATCGAGTTCCGCATCCAGGGTGGCAATCTGCCCGTTGTTTTTGTGCCGTTTGATTTCGATGCGACTGTAGCTGCCGCGTGGGCTTAAGCCACCGCCGACCGCGATGGCCTGCATCACCGTCATGTTCTCCTCCAGTCGATACATACCCGATTTCTGCACCGCACCCTCGATATAAAATACATTCATCCGCGGCACGATCAGTACGTCGTCGGCCTGCACCCGAGTACCTACGGCATTGCCGGCCGTCAGCGCGTCCATGGTCAGGATGTGGCGCTTCGATTGCCCGTTCTCGCGGCGGATGAGTACCACGTAGTCGGCGCCATCCTTGAGGCGACCGCCGGCTTCGGCGATTAAATCCAGTACGGTGCTCGGCCCGGAAAGCCCGTAACGCTTGGGATTCCTGACCTGGCCGAGCACGGTGACCTGGCGACTGAGATACTGCTCGACCGTCACCGTGACCTGGGGGCTACGCAACAGTTTGGCCGCTAGTAGCTGCCGCTCGATGTGGCTTTCCGCCTCTTCCAGAGTCAGGCCGCCCACCTGCACGGTGCCAAGGTAAGGATAGCCTATGGCGCCGTCCTCACGAATCCGCGTGGTGGTATCGAATTCCGGGCTGCCGGCCACATTCACCGAAATTCGATCGCCGACGCCGAGTCGGTAGGACTCCGGGTCGGCCTGCTGCGCGCTCACGATTCCCGAGGCAAGCAGCGCCAAGCCGATCAGGGCCACCATGACAAGCCCTATGGTTTTTTGGCCCGGACGCAGCTGGGCGGGCATAAGGTTGCATCGAGACGGGTTGGATTGCTCAAAAGAATTCATAAGTGACTCCGGCAGATACCTGTTCATAATCGAAATTTCTTATTTCGCGATTGGAATCCCGAGACTTGTGGCTGGCTTCGAGGGACAGGTAAAGGTTGGACAACGCCTGGTAGTCGATGCCAAGTCCGATCGTGTGTAGGTCGTCCTCTCGGCCGGCGTTGAGGTTGCCCGGCGTCTCGCTACCTTGGTAGTCCCTGTTTTGGAAGGAATAATGACCGCGAACCCGGAGTTTGACCGTAGCTTGCCAGATCGGCTCCAGGCTGTAGCCTTGGGAGACTAGAAAGTTGGCGATCTCATTGTTCTGGGACTGTAGCTCGCGCCAAGCGGAGAGCCTGAGGCCGGTGTTTTTGGTCACTTTCCATAGGTAGGACAAGCGTGCCGTCGGGCCAGAGAAGTCGCGTTCGGGACGATCGTCGAACTTCCGCTGGGTAAACCCGAAGCGACCTGTTAGATAGGATAATTCCTCGCTGCCCTCGACGCCGAGCACGACGCTGTATTGAGTCTCTATATAATCGTTGCCGAGCACTGTGCCGTCAGCGAGCCGTTCGTCCCGGTTCAGATCACCTCTGGTGATTTCAGCGCGCAGTCCCATGCGGGTGTTCACCGCCGAATCGTAGTGCACCTCGGTAAAACCGGTGCTCTCCACCCGGTCGAGGTCACTCCGCTTGTCAAAGGAGGTGGAGCGCCGGCGCGCTCCGAGTACCCACTCCCAATCGGGCAGAAACCGCAAACCAGCATCAGCGGATGTGACCCGTCTGGTCGTGACGTTTTTGTCCAGATTTCGGAATTCCTGGAAGCTTGCAATGCCGCGTGAATAGCCCGTCTCGATCGTGCCTCCCCACAACCGGCCGATTTCCCAGTCCCAGCCGAGCTTGGCATCGAAAGCGGTGTGATCGAGGGAGTTGAAATTCTGGTAGTTGTTACGCTCTATCCAGCCGTCAAAGCGCAGCATCTGCAAGCCGATCGGCCAGGCCATTTGCAGTCCGGCCCCGGCCCGAGTGATCAAATCGTCGGTATCGGTGGTGCCGAGCCGACGCTCGGCTTGGGCATCGTTGGAAATCAAGAAGGGGTTGCTGTTGTAAATGCTGCCACCGTATAGATAGGTGCCGAGAGTGCTTCCCTCGGGCCGTGGTGGTACCGGGGTCAACGGCTCGGCCCGAGCACCGCAAGACATCGCCGCCGTGGCGATGAGCAACGCTGGCAGGGTGCGGCGGGCTAGGGGCATGGAATTCCCCCTCCCGGTAAAATCGGCATCGGCTCGATGCCGATCTCGGGTGCCGAGCGCGCGTCGATCGGGTGTTGTTTCCGCCTGCGTACGTCGAACGCAGTGCCGGTATAGGCATGTCCCTTCATACACGATCTCGTCCTGCTGTCCAAATCAATAACCAAACGACCGCAACTGTTCGCGCCAGCGCTCGGCCAGCGCCCGCAATATCGGATCATGACGATAGGCCAGCGCGCGCGATGGCCGGATACGACCCGCGACCCGTTCCAGCAGGCTTTTCGAGGCGGGCAAAGAGCAGAATGCCGCGAGCCTCGAGAGCTCGCGATGCGGGTCCTCCAGTAGAGCCTCGTAGCGGATCTCCATGATCCGATCGCCGAGATTCGCCGCATGAGCCTGCGTTTCGCGGATGTATTCGCACCAGAGGCGCAATGCTTCGTCGAGTTCCGCGCAGCGCCAGGACTCGGCAAATCCGTCTTGGCGGGGGGTGATGAACGCATAAAGCCACTGCCGGCGCCGGAAACGGCGTTGCGATAGAGCCAGGCTTTCGCCCTGGCGATGCGCGAGACTGGCTGCCACATCGATACCGTGCCGATAGACGTGTACCATCCGGGCCTCCGGGAACAGATCCAGCCAGAGCGGCAATGTAAAGGTGTTGCGTGGATCCTTCCATCCCCAGGGCCGCTCGATCGCCGGTATGGATCGATAGCGAAAATATTGCTGCAGCCCCAGGTACGTGGCGGCACGCGGCGCACCGAGCATGAAGCGCAGATAATCGGTTACCATCCGGCGACCCAGAGGGTTAGCGAGCAAATGGTGTATGGGCATCGGCTGATCCCAAGCACCGCCGCATTGGCGCAACAGCCAATCATTGAGCCTGAGAAAAAACCAAGCTTCGTGATTGATGTCTTTACGCCAACCCAGAAACAGCCCGATCTCCTCGAGCATGTGTGCGACCAGACTGGTGCCCGAGCGGTGCATACCCAAGATGATGATTGGCGATGTACGGCGGTTCAATTTACGACCTCCTGGCTAGAAAATCTGATTTATTCGTCGCATAGTTGCAAGATGGTATTCAGGTTATTGGTTCGGATAAGTTTTATTTTTCACCGGAATAACCAGAGAACAACTAAGAAGCATCTGGTTTGTTCGTCATGCCGGCTAAGGCCGGTATCCATGCCTTTGGTTTGACTGAATTACGGCTTTCATCGGAATGATTAGAAGGTGATTAATCAGAGTTTCCTTGGCAATTTCCCTATAGAAAGCTGATTAATGATTTGCTCATCCATAACCTTTCAATTATGCTTAGGAGAATCCTATCAAAGGGTTCGGTATGAGCGGAAATTTTCAGAGCTTCCCTTATCGACGGCCTGTGCGCCAAGTGTTGGGCTGCTGCCAGGCTGATAGCAATCTTGGTCAGTTTTCTCTGCGTAGACGATGATGCCCGATGCAAACGCAGAAAGATTAAGCAAGCTACAAAATTTATTAAAAATAGTTATTAAAACAAAAAACGGCAAAAAAAAGCCAAAATAATCAGCAGCTCCAAAAAAACATTTAATTTCTATATTCTTATAGCCAAGCTCGGTTAAAAGTCTCTCTATGTCCCGCTTGGAACATTTGTCATAGTACGTCTTGTAGCCTGTCAGATCAGCGAATTCTGGGCGTAAATACTGGATAAGGATGTTTTGCCATTTGTGACTTACACTCCGCGTGATCAAACTAAAAGGGTGATTCTTGCATGAAAAATAATGGATGGTTTTTCCGTTATTCAGCAAGCTGTCATACACTGTTTTGAAGCATCTTTTGTTATCGCTGATGTGCTCGATCACGGATACCGAGAATACAAGATCATATTTATTTGGAATATTTTGCTCTATAGATTGAGCATAAAAACAATCGTATTTATCTTTAAATGCGAAATCGTCTGCTATATCCAAGCCGTGGTATTCATAGCATTTATTTTTTTTTAGGAACGGTCTGTCGGCACCGCCCACCTCCAGAATAGTCTGCCGTTTATCTGATTTTAGGGCGCGGTGCAAGACGTCCCTAAGATGATCATAAAAGTTTTCTTCATAGAAAAAGCCAACCCGTTCTCTTAACTGTATTGATAAATCTCGATTGGTGCGCACGAACTGCTGAAATATATTAGGCATTTTGCACCTTTAATTTTATCCGCTTATTACTAGGGGTATCTGATTTATTCGTCACACCGGCAAAGACCGGTACCCGGGGCATTGATTTTGCTGGATTACGCAAATCTCCCCTGGCTTGTATCCGCCGGGCCAACTGAAGCTGTTCAAATCCGCTCCTGCGGATTTGTCCGACTTTCGCCGGAATGACGAGAAAGTGATTGATCAGAAATCCCTTTATAACAATAGCATTGTCGATAATGGCCGTCTGGCTCGTTGAGCAATCCAACTCCATCCAGGTGGAGATGAGCGGCTTTGATGTTTTATTAAATCTCCCTGTTTGGTAAAAGCGTCTTATAAAAAGTGCTGCGATTCTTTCAAGGCGGCTGTTCCTGCAAATGCTGGCCGGTTTAGATAACAAAATATGATACGGTATCGGATTAGGGGCATGCCGATAACGAACCCGCTCACGCGCCTTCTCCTGTCGATTTGTCATTTCCCGTAGCCCAGGCAAGCAGGTTTCGGGCGGCCTGGGCATAACCCCCTTCCCAAACAGCAAGTACCCGGTCCATCCGGTTCAGGACGTCTCGCCGATACACCTGATCCGTGCGCACGCGGTGCACGAAATCCACCAGGCCGTCGATGCCCGCAGCGTTCCCAGCGAATAGGGGGTACTCGGGGCCCATTACCTCTTGGAAGATGGCAATATCCGAGAGCAGCGGCACACAGCACTGCCTGATCGCCTCCAGCAACGGCAGGCCGAACCCCTCGTTACGGGAGAGCAACAGGCAGAATCCGCTACGCCGATAGAGTTCATTCAGCGCCCGATCGTCCAGATAACCGTGCCGAATCAGTCGGATCCGCGGCAGCTGGAGTTCAGCCAACAGCTGCGGGCTCTCGGGCGTGTCCTTGCCCACGACATGGAGGATTGCCTTGATGTCCCAGGCTGCGCCGTATTCGTTCAGCCGAAGGCACACAGAGCGAACCCGGTCGAAGCCTTTGAGGCGGTTCAGGCGACCCACGAAGATTAACTCGAGCGGCGTCGTGGTAAGCTTCTGCTCCGCTTCTTTGCGGCCCGATCGTGCAGCTGCCGCCAGCTTGGCCGGGAGACCGTTCGGCAAGTATGGGTGTGGCCTGCCGCAACTGGCCGGATAGAACCGTTCCAGATCATGCATAGTCGTCCGTGAGATGCAGCCGATGGTCATCCCCCGCCACAGCCAGAACCGCGTCAGCAGGTCCATATAGCGCACCCGCCAGCTCGGGAAGTAGGCGCGCGCCACTTGATAGGTAAGGTCGTGGAGCACCCCGAGCGTGCGGCGTGCGGGCAGCCACAGTGGCTGCAAGTTGGGGACGAATACGCAGTCGTAGGGTCCGTGCGAACGCAGGCGCAATGGCACCCACAGATATTTGGCGAGCGGGCCGTCATAGACGGCGGCAATGAGGCGTAGTTCGGGGGTGACGGCTTCTTCCCGCTGGAGAATATTCTCCAGTACGGCAGCCGCAGCCCGCCCACAGACGAAAATATCCACCTGCAGCGCCAGTCTTTGCCGCGCCGCCTGCCGCAACATTTCCAGCAGCAGGTTCTCTGCGTAGACGCTTACCCCGTCGCGTTGCGCCGTGTAGGACACGGCCACGAAGGCCACCTTCAGTCGAGTGACCGGACCGCTCGATGGCATTAGGTTAGACCCGTTATCGGCGTGCGGGTCAGTCAAAGGTCTCGACACGGAACCTCCGTGCGTTCGGTCGGTGCAGTACGGATGCGCTGATAAAAAGGATGCCGGACGAAGAACCGCAGTAGACTCGCCACATGCCAGCTCAGATAGCGCAGCTTGCGGTGGCTGTCTCGCCGGGCGTCATGAACGGCGAGTGCCTCGGGTACGAGCATCACGTGCCGCTCGGCAGCCCACAGCCGCAGGCATAGGTCCGCGTCCTCGCAGTACAGCCGGTAATGTTCGTCGAATCCGCCGAGGCGTGCGAAGTCTTCCGAGCGCAACGCCATGAACATACCCGCTACCCAATCGGGATAGATCGGGCTCCGCTCGATTTCGTAGTCCGGTCTCCGAGCTAGACCGCTGATACGCACGGCTAGGCGCCACGGTGTGATTCGCCGCCGTGCGCTGCTCTCCACCATACCCTGGGGGGTTTTCACCAAAGGTGCGGCTACCCCGATGTTAGGCTGTGCCAGTGCCCTTAGCAGCGCGGGCAGGGGATCCTGGGGGCAACGTATATCCGGATTGACCACGCAGAAAACGTCGCTATCGAAGACCTTGAAGGCGGCGTTGTGATTGGCTGAGAAGCTGCTGGGATGGGTGTTTCGGATCACCCGCGTGGGAAACGCGAGACGCTCTATCTCCAAGGGCGTATCCTCGCGCAGATTCTGAGTCAGCACCAGATGCAGACCCTCGCAATTCCAGTGCTCATGGATGTCGGTGAGTAGCCCGCGGATCAGATTTCCTTGGCCATGGCTGACCACCGAAATGACCACACGGGGTGCGATCTTGTCAGGTCGATACTCGTTGGTTGCTGCCACTTGCATGTTTACATTCCTTGCCGAGAGTGCCTTGATATAAAACCCATGTGGCTACGCTGCAGTTAAGAAGCGGTCACCGGCTAGGATGGGCCGCGCCCCGCGGCAAAGGCCATGCCGAGAAAAAGATGGTAATATTCGTGTTGGCCGACCGGGTTGGCGTTGGCGAACACGAACAGATAGCTCACCACCAGCACCGAGAGCAGACTTCGGCCGCTGAATACGACAATGAGCATGCCGAGCGCATAGACGACTCCAGGGATACCGGCCGATAGCCAGAGATCCAGGTACACGTTGAACAGCTGAGCGGAACCGCTGCCAAGACCAATGATCTCGGACGGATAATTACCGAAATAGGCTTCGACAAATCCGAAACCGTGGCCAAGCAAAGGGGCTTGCATAATCAGGTCCCAGGCCACTCGGAGTGCCGCGCCGCGTTCGTTATCCCATTTGTTCTGGAGCATTGCGGCGGTGACCAGCTTCTCGCCGGCGGGCAGCCATTCGTTGTAGGCGGTTAGCGCAACCGCGCCGACAGCGGCGATCAGCGCCAGACGCAGGGCCCAGACCCGGGCCACGTCGCTGATGTGCGGTCGGCCCCGATAAAAGAGGGCGGCGGCCAGACAAGCGCCTATCAGGGCGATCCAGATTGTTTTGTTATAGCTTGCAAGCGCGCAGCCGACGACGAAAACGTAGAGCAGGGCTATGGGCCAGCGTCGCCGGGGCCAGTGCCGGTGCTCAAGGCGCAGGGCCAGGGCGGCGAGCAAGAAGAGCCCGCTAAAAAAGGCGAATTCCCCTTGCTCCCAAAAGCTGCCTTTGAGCCCGTAGGACAGATAATCGGGGCGTTCGTGAATCAGCGCGGGGATTGGATGGAAAAACAGTGCGACGGCGAGCACCGTGCCGAACACCAGCACCAACTCCAGCAATACCGCCAGGCGCCCGGCTCCGATCAGAGGTAGCAACCTCATCCCGGTGTAGAACGCCATCGGATAGACCACCACGTATTTGACGATGAAGGTGAGCTCGTTCGCCTGTGGATAATTGGAGAACAGGCTGAGTGCGCTCAGCATCAGCCCGCAGCCGGTGACCGAGAGCAAAGCGCCCCAGTGTAATTGCTCGCGGTGCATATCGTGTAGGAGCAGCACGAAAAAAGTGCCGGCGAGCGCAATTTGGCCAAGGCGTAAATCGAAACCGACGGGGATTTTGACCGCCGAGAGTGTAAGCGTGCAGAGCACGGCCCAGGCGCAGAGCAGCCAACTGCGCGTGCCCATGGGAGCGGTCGCGATGCTCGGCCTATAGCCCGTGGTGGTGGCCATGGACATACCGGGCGGTTCCGGCGAATACGGATACGCTACCGGACGGTTCATGAGCTGTTCGTTCGAATCGCAATGATACGGTCGACGTAAATGGCCTGCACCGATTTGGCGCCGGACGGGGCCACCCAAAGGTAACGTCCCGTCCCACGCTGCCAGAGACCGGGCAGTTCGATGAGCCGGTAGCTCTCGCCAGCGAGGTCTTCGACGGTGACGCTGCGGCGCCTGCCGGGATAGATCCCGGCACGCAATACTGTGCCGGCGCTGGCATCCGCGGCGACGCGCGCCGCAATGTATACCCGCCACTGACCGCTGTCCGGCAACAGGCGGTCGAGCGGCAACTGGATACCCCAGACCCGTTTGTGGCCGCTCATGGTCACGGCGGCACCGTCGGAGGCTGCCCGGTCCGGCACGACCTGTGCGCCACCGGCGAGATCGAGCGCAAGCTCCTGCGCCGAGCGGCAGTCATCGAGCGGTATGTTCTGGCACACGGCTGGGGGCTGTGCCGAGTGCCGCGTGATGGACAATGCCTCCAACAGTCGTTTGGGAGATGCCCCGCCGCCCTCACGATACGCCTGCATCCCGGACACTGTGAGATAATCCTGCAGTCGTTCGAGACGGGCGGGGCGGTTGACCCAGCTCGAGCCAGCGCCCTCGGTCTGGGAGGCCAATATGGCGTAGTCGAGCGCGCTACGCGCAATGCGTACGTGACGCAGACGGGCCGGATCATCAGTCACGGCTCGTTCGGCTCGTTCGAAGAGCCGATCCGCTTTCCGCAACAAGTGGGTCGTGAGATAGGAGGCGGTCGGCGGCATCTTGACGCTCAGTCGGGCTCCGGACTGCGCCACGCTATCGTGCAGCAAGCGAATGTAGGCGGTGATCTGTGGGGCCGCAGCACCGTAGTAACCGTGCAGAAATGTCTGCACCAGCCGCTCGGGATCCTGGTTCGGTTTCCAGAGCAAGTGTGCCAGCACCCAGGTGCGGAGCACGGAGAATTCGCCGCCGGTCGTGTTATAGGCGCCTTGGGCGAACAGGCCGGCCACCGCCGGTTCGCGTGCCAGCCGGGGCACATCTTCTGTCAAGGCGTGCAAATCGGGATAGGGCTGCAGATAGCCGCCAAAATTAGTGATGTAGGTCCAAATCAACATCCGCCCGGTAAGCGTTTGCCATTCTTCGAGATCGGTGCGGACGGCGCGGTTGTCGATTGCTTGCAGCGGCTGGGCAAAGTCACGCTCGATGTCCGAGAACATCACTCCCATATTTTTGGGCAACGTTATGCCTCGGGGTGGCTTGCGGCTCCACTGATAGGCCAAGGCCAGCAGCGTGACGTCAGGGTAATCGCTGGCCACTTGTTTGGCGAGGTGGCGCACGAAATCCACATATGCGGCACCCGGGCTGTCGTGGCGAGCAATGAGCTCGCCATCCGCGCCGCCACGGTAATAGGTATCCCGATCCGCCGGCTCGATGAGCAGGTAATACGGTCGGGCACCTGCATGAGACCATCGCTCGAGCTTTTTGCGCAGTGCCTCGAGCGCGATCCGCCGCACCTCGGGCTCGGCGAAGCGTAGCTGGCCGCCACCATAGTACTCGGGGTGCGATTTTGCGTATTTCTTGCGAGGGACCAACGTGAAAATGGGTAGCATGCGCAGGGGTACGAACGCCTCGGGATACTGGCCCATGGCCCGCACCAGACGATGGCCGAAACGCCCATTCAACCGGTTGTGGGCGCTGTATTCCGGTGTATCCGCCTCCCGTACGAACACCTCGCGATACGCAAGCGCGGGCGCTTCGGTTCGCGCGATGGCGGGAACGGTCAAGGTCGGGTGCCGCGGTACTTGGGTATAATCAGGCCCGTACCAATGCACGCCGACGTAGTCTTCCAAAAAAGTGTAGACGCCATAGAGCAGTCCGCGCGCGCTACCGCCGGTAATGTGAATATCCCGGCCGACGGAGCGAATCCGGAAGCCCTCATGGGCTAATTCGCCGGAGGCCTCCGTGGCGAGCTTGATTGTCGGTCCACCGGTGTCGGTCGAAGAAACGGTAAAATGGGCGCCGGTGACGCGCCGGAGATAAGTTGCGAGCTCAGCGCCGGCGTACTCCGTGAGCGGGGTGTTTTCGGCGGCCGGAGCGATGCGGTAGGCCGTATGACCCTCCCGCGCCAAAACGGTATCGGCCGCCCGCACTGTTAGACTAGGCAACATAGCCAATATAAGGACGCTTGTGAGGGCGGCAAGACCCGTGCGCGGGTGTCGTCGCCCTCCAGGATACGGAATGGTTTTCGAGTTAAGTTTGCCGTTCATGCCATCGTCCAGCCGACTGTTTTGAAAAGGTAAATGGCCGAGTGTTCGGCGCCCGGCCCAGCATAA
>JAGFJL010000086.1 GCA_024102725.1 Nitrococcus mobilis | reverse complement strand
CATCATGGTTGATGGTGCGCTCGATGCGCTTGATTCGCTCGGCGGCGTGCAGATCGAAGCCTTCCAGCAAAGTCTCGAGAGAGCGTTCGGCATTTGCGGACAAGGCCGGCACTTCCCCGATTGCCGGCTCGGCCGCCAAGGCCTGGAGCCAACGTACTTCTACCGTGAGGCGCTGGCGCAAGAGCGCGTATTCGCTGACCAGCGGCGCCAACGCGGTCGTTTTCTCGCCGTAGCGACCGTCGACAGGGGAGATGGCCGTGAGTCGGGTTAGGTCCATGCGCTCGGGTGTGATTACAGCAGGATCAGTGACCGCAATTGGGAGTAAAGTATAGTTACAATGGCAACATATTGAATAACCGGCGACGCATTGTATACCCGCCAAGGCGGTAGCGCACTCGAGGCGTATCCACCTAGGCGCAGGGTGAGCACATGGGAGCGTGGCATGGGCGAACAGGGCTACCGGATCGAAAAGGATAGCATGGGCGAGCTTCGGGTACCTGCGGAGGCACTCTACGGTGCGCAAACTCAACGGGCTGTCGAGAATTTTCCCATCAGCGGCCTACGTTTGCCGCGGGCTTTCATTCGTGCGCTGGGGTTGATCAAGGCGGCCGCGGCACGGGCTAACGGTAGCCTCGGGGGGCTTGAAGAGCGGATCGCCGATGCCGTCGCGCAGGCGGCGGAGGCCGTCGCACGTGGCGACTGCGATGCGCATTTCCCGGTGGACGTGTTCCAGACCGGATCGGGCACCAGCACCAATATGAACGCCAACGAGGTGATTGCGCAGTTGGCCTCGCGCCGGCTCGGCGTAAGCGTGCATCCGAACGACCACGTGAACATGGGGCAAAGCAGCAACGACGTCATTCCGACCGCCATCCACGTCAGCGCCGCTTTGGAATGTCACGAGCACCTGCTGCCAGCACTTGCCGACTTGGCCAAGGCTTTGGAGACGCGGGCGGCAGAGCTCGCCGAGGTGACCACCACCGGCCGTACCCACCTCATGGACGCGATGCCGATCACTCTGGGCCAGGAGATCGGGGGCTGGGCGGCGCAGATTCGTCACGCCGGCGAGCGCATCGAAAGCGCGCTGGAGGGGGTGTACGCACTGGCGCAGGGCGGCACCGCCGTGGGGACTGGCATCAATGCTCACCCCGAGTTAGGAGACCGGGTGGCAACCTTGCTCGCCGAGCGGACTGGCATCGCGTTTCGCGTTAGCGACAATCCCTTCGAGAGCTTGAGCAGCCAGGATGCCGCGGTTGCACTCTCCGGTCAGCTCAAGGTGGCCGCGGTCAGCCTGATGAAGATCGCCAATGACCTGCGCTGGATGAACAGCGGCCCTCTGGCCGGGCTCGGCGAGATCAGCTTGCCGGCGCTGCAACCCGGCAGCAGCATCATGCCAGGCAAGGTCAACCCGGTGATTCCCGAGGCAGTGGCCATGGTGGCCGCGCAAGTGATCGGCAACGATCTCACCATCACCGTGGCTGGACAGTCCGGGAACTTTCAGCTCAATGTCATGTTGCCGTTGATTGCCTACAATTTGCTCCAGAGCATAGCGTTGCTGGGCCAATCGAGCCGTGTGCTTGCGGAAAAGGCCGTCTGCGGCTTTACCGTTAACGAGCCGCGGCTGCGGGAAGTGCTGGCGCTCAACCCGGTGCTGGTGACCGCGCTCAATTCCGTCATCGGCTATGAGAAAGGCGCCGAGATCGCCAAACGCGCCTATGCCGAAGGGCGGCCCGTGCTCGCGGTGGCCAAGGAAATGACGGATCTCTCCGAGGCCGAGTTGCGGCGCCTGCTGGAGCCCCAGCTCCTTGCCCGCGGGGGCGTTCGCAAGTGAGTCGGCCTGGCTCGTTACGGACCGCTTGCTAACGACGATCATACCGGGCGAACATCTGCCCCGCATCAGCCGGACTAGCCGCGTCGTAATAGAGCCACCGCAGGCGGTAGTCCAGTGGGGCATCGAGCAGTGCCCCCTGCATGATGGTAGAGAAGTCCGCGCCGCCGAGCAGGCGGTGCACGGTTGTGAGAAATAGCGTGTCCAAGCACCCGGCGCTGACCAGCGTGTGTAGAACCTGCGGCCCGGCGACGCAGTAAGCGCGGCGGTAGCCGAGTGCAGTGAGGCGTGCGACGATATCCTTGCCGTCGACACGCCCGTTACCGACGAAGCGCTCCACGCTCACGCCCTGCGCCGCCAGCTCGGCGATCTGCTCGCGAGGCGGCGTGTTGGCCGTGAATATGCTGATGGCGCGCCCCTCCTGCAGCAGTGCCTGCGGTAGCGGAAAGTCAAGATCCTCGCTCAAAAAGACTACGTCGGGTTGCGCTGCCAAACCGTTATGCCGACGCCAGCGGCGGATGTCGGCGAATGCGCTCGCCGAGCCTATCGGCAAGCTATCCTGCGCTTGACCGGCAGCCAGATCACGTAAGTAGCGCCCGGAGCTGATGAGCACATCGGCGTGCCCGGCCAGCTCCTGGAACAGTCGCCAGTCACGGGGGTTCGCCGTGGTATTCGGAACCGTTTGATGGCCGTTCGGCGATTGTGCAATAGCGATGCGTCCGTCAAGGCTCATCACGAAGTTGCCGTATACGAAGAGTCGTTTAGCCGGCTCATTGGGAACGAGCGGGGCGCCGAGGTAGAGCCCTTTCAGAGGAACCGTCACGACGGGTTGTGGATACAGACGCAACAAAGACGATGGCATTGACTGAGGCACTTCGACGCTCTACTCGATCAGGCCCGTAATTTAACAGATAAATGCAATTCTCGAATCGAGTATGTTGTAGTAGCGGCAGTTTATTTAAATCAGTCTGCAGCGAAACAAGGTCTCAACTGACATAATTTTAGATTGGAGAGGGCGTCTCGGGGGTGTTGTTGGGATGATCAGGGTTGTGTTGGTCGACGATCACCAACTGGTTCGCACCGGAATCCGCCGAATCCTCTCCGAGGCCGAGGAGGTTGAGGTGATCGGCGAGGCCGACTCGGGAGAACAGGCCTTGGATGTAATCCGGCAGTTACAACCGGATGTGGTATTAATGGATGTCTATATGCCAGGGATCGGGGGCCTCGAGGCCACCCGCAAATTGCTGCGGATCGCCCCGACACTCAAGATCCTGGCGCTATCGGTATATGGTAACGAGCCTTACCCCAGCCGCCTGCTGGAAGCTGGAGCGCTCGGCTATCTCACCAAGGACTGCAGCGCGCAGGATATGTTGAGCGCCATCCGGACGATCGCTCGTGGCGAGCGCTACATCTGCTCCCGCATCGCCCGGCAGATGGCGCTCTCCGGGTTGGAAGGCCAGTCCAAGAACCCGTTTGCCAAGCTCTCCCAACGCGAGATCCAAGTGATGATGATGATCACGGAGGGACTTAGGCTGCACGAAATCTCCGAGACCCTTTGCTTGAGTCCGAAAACCGTCAGCACGTATCGCTATCGACTCTATGAGAAGCTCGGTGTAGGCAACGACGTGGAACTCACACGGTTGGCCATCCGCTTCGGTATGATCGAGAAGACTTAGTGAGTTGGCTGAGTGCAGTGCGCCGCCCTATTTGGCACTCATAGAGCCCCAGGGCGGCGCACTGCACTGATTCGGCCTGTCCATACAACCGCAGCCGAGGGCGGTAATGGCCCAAACGCAAACCTTCGATATCGATTGTACGGCCTGTCCGCGGCTTGCGAGTTTCCTGCGCGAGCTCCGGGCGCTTTATCCGGCTTACCATGCTCGGCCGGTGCCGGCATTCGGTCCGCTCGATGCGCGGTTGCTGATCGTCGGCCTCGCCCCCGGCAAACACGGCGCCAACGCCACGGGTCGGCCGTTCACCGGTGATCATGCGGGCGTCCTGCTCTACCAAACGCTTTTTGACACCGGCTTCTCCAACCAACCCCGCGCCGATCGTCCCGATGACGGACTCGAACTGTACGACTGCCGGGTGACCAATGCCGTACGTTGCCTGCCACCGGCGAACAAACCAAGCGCGATCGAGGTCAATAATTGCAGCCGTTTTCTCGGTTATGATCTGGCGGCTATACCCGCCGGCGGGATCGTGTTGGCATTGGGACGAATCGCACATGAAGCGGTCGTGCGCTGTGAAGGACATCGACTGCGCGACTACCCTTTCGCACACCGCGCACGGCATCGGTTGTCGCGCCGGCGAACACTGCTCGACTCGTATCATTGCAGCCGCTACAACACGCAGACCGGCCGACTGACTGCCGCTATGTTCCATGATGTGCTGTGTGATGCACGCGCGTTGCTCTCGGCGGCTAAGGCGTAGTGCTCGGCCAAACCTTCGATTGCGGATGAACGCAACCCACATCTTCGATTCCAAGGCCTTGCTCGCGACGCTGCCGGAGCGTCCGGGCGTATATCGGATGCTCGACGGGGCCGGGAAGGTCATTTATGTCGGCAAGGCCCGCAAGCTGAAACATCGCCTGAGTAGCTATTTCGCGCGCACCGCGCACAATGCCAAAACGCAAGCGATGCTGGCTCAGGTGCACGATGTGCAGATCACGCTGACTCATACCGAGGCCGAGGCGTTGCTGCTCGAGAATAACCTCATCAAAGAGCTGCGACCGCGCTACAACGTGCTGCTGCGCGACGACAAAAGCTATCCTTATATTTTTCTGTCCAAACAGCAGCATTTCCCTCGGCTCGCCTTCCACCGTGGGCCGCGCAAATCCTCAGGGCGCTATTTCGGTCCTTTCCCCAGTGCCGGGGCCGTGCGTGAGACTCTCAATCACCTCAAAAAGGTGTTTCCCTTGCGACAGTGTCGCGACACCTTTTTCAATAATCGCTCACGGCCTTGCTTGCAGTACCAAATCAAACGTTGCACGGCACCTTGCGTGGGCTATATCTCAGAGGAGGCTTACGCGGTGGATGTTCGCCATGTAGAGCTGTTTCTCGAGGGGCACAGCAATCAGGTGATCGATGAGCTGGTGCAGCGTATGGAAATCGCCTCCGAAGCGCTCGAATACGAACAAGCCGCTCGACTGCGCGACCGGATCTCGGCGTTGCGGCGCATACAGGAGCGTCAGTATGTCGCCGGTGCCCGGGGCGATGTCGACGTCATCGCCTGCCTGGCTCGCTCCGAGTTGATCTGCATACAGGTTTTCATGATCCGCGATGGCCGCAATTTAGGTAACCAGACCTTCTTTCCGCGGATACCGGAGGGGACAAGCGAGGCCGAAGCGCTATACGCTTTTATCGCCCGCCATTATTTGGGACGGGACATACCGATGGAGTTGTTGGTCAGCCACGATTTCGAGGATCGGGCCTTGTTGGAGGAGGCCTTGGCGCGCGATGCCGGGCACCGGGTTCGTATCCATTGGCGGTTGCGCGGAGAACGGCGGCGTTGGCTGGAGATGGCCGCAAGCAACGCCCGGCATGCGCTGGCCGCACAGATCGCGACCCGGGCCGGCATGGAGCGGCGCTTCGAGGAGTTGCAGCTTGCCCTCGAGCTGGACGGCATGCCCGAGCGCATCGAGTGCTTCGATATTAGCCATACGCAGGGAGAGGCTACGGTAGCCTCCTGCGTGGTCTTCAATCGCGCCGGTCCACTGAAATCGGATTACCGACGGTTTAACGTCGCCGGAATCGAGCGCGGCGATGATTACGCCGCGCTGCGCCAGGCGCTGGAACGGCGCTACACACGGCTCAAACGCGGCGAGGCACCCATTCCCGACATTCTGCTCATCGACGGCGGCCGTGGACAGCTCAAACAGGCGCAACTCGTGCTGCGCGAGCTGCAGGTAGAAGATGTCCAGCTGATCGGAATCGCCAAGGGGCCACGCCGGCGCGCGGGCGAGGAGACCCTGTTTATCGCCGACCGGCGCGGCGCGCTGCAGTTGGCGCCGGATTCACCGGCACTGCATCTTCTACAACACGTTCGCGACGAAGCGCACCGTTTCGCGATCACCGGCCATCGGGCGCGGCGCGGCCGCAAGCGAACGACCTCCTTGCTGGAGGAGATCCCGGGTTTGGGTCCGAAACGACGGCAAAGCCTACTCAAGCAGCTGGGCGGGTTGCATGGGGTGCGCCGGGCCGGGATCGAAGATCTGGCACGGGTCTCAGGGATCAGCCAGGCTTTGGCTGAGCGCATCTACCAAACCCTGCATGGTTAAGGATAGGGATATCAGAGACAGCAGACCGGTGCTTGTCGTGCTACAGTGCACAGTTGCAGACAAGGCGCGAGAGGTCCGATGAGCTGGAATTTGCCTAACCTCCTCACTTGGCTGCGCATCGCTCTGATCCCCGTGCTCGGGCTGATTTTCTTGCTGCCTTATCCCTGGTCGAACGCTACAGCGGCTGCGCTGTTTGCCTTCGCCGGGTTGACCGACTGGCTGGACGGCTATTTGGCTCGCCGCTGGGGCCAAACCTCGGCTTTCGGCGCCTTCCTCGACCCGGTGGCGGACAAGCTCATCGTCGCCGTGGCGCTGATCGCGATTCTCGTCGCCACACCGGCGGCCGCTGTAGGGGTGCCGGTCGCGATCATCATAGGTCGCGAGATTGCGGTCTCGGCATTGCGCGAGTGGATGGCGGAGCTGGGCAAACGGGCGAGCGTAGCCGTCGGCCGGATCGGCAAGTTCAAAACCGCGGCACAGATGGTTTCGATCGTGCTGCTGCTGTACGCGCACGATATCTACGGTATCCCCGTTTGGCTGATCGGATTTTGGCTGCTTTACATAGCCGCGGCTCTGACGCTTTATTCTATGGCGCTGTATCTGCATGCAGCTTGGCGAGCCGTGGGGCATCTCCCCGAGAACGAGCCAAAGAATTATAAGCTTGACAGCAAGATCGAGCTCACTAGAATAAATGCGGAAGCGAAGCGGGAATAGCTCAGTTGGTAGAGCACAACCTTGCCAAGGTTGGGGTCGCGAGTTCGAGTCTCGTTTCCCGCTCCAAGTTTCAGACCCCGGCGCAGCCGGGGTTTTTTCTGGCGTAACGCGCCCACTCGCCAGACACTCTGACGGCATCAGCCGTATATGTTTGATCGATTCTGTGGCTAGGTGGCAGAGTGGTTATGCAGCGGCCTGCAAAGCCGTGGACGTCGGTTCGATTCCGGCCCTAGCCTTACCGCCCCAGTTCCATTCGTGAACCCATTCATTTTAAGATTTAATGCCTATCCGCGGCGAACATATCGTCGACTAGAGGAGGTGCTCACCCTGTTTCGCTAAGGGTTCGCCGGCGCACGTGTCGATAAACTTTACAAATATCCCCGCGAAAGAGAGGGCTCCTAACCCCGCAGCCCGTGTGTTGCCTCGCTTGGATCGTGCCTTGCATGCGTATTAAGGCACTCTCCCGACCAGGGATTCAAAACAAAAACGCAAGCCGGTGACATCTATGAGAATAAAGCTACTCCTCGCAGCTATATTCGCCTTTTCCGTTTCGGGCGTCGCTTCGGCGACGATTACTTTTACGGACGGGGACGATTATTTAGTGACTAATGCGGAGAACTATGAGGAAATTGCCGTCCTCGGAGAACTGCATGCTGGCGGCGGGGACGACTACGTCAATGTCGGCGGTTATGACCTCGAACGTATCGCTGTATACGGCGAGGAAGGAAACGATGAACTTTGGGGCTCTGACCACAATGCTATTTTAGACGGCGGGCCGGGGGACGATATTTTTCATGGTGGCGCCCATGAGAGTTACGTGTGGGGAGGTCCAGGTAACGATACATTCAGCCCAAATCGCGGCACCGGGGCCGCTTTCTACTACCGAGGGCTCGATGAAATCCGTGGTTTTGTGGACCATTTTAATGGCGGCTGGCCCTCCACGGTGCACTTCGAAGAATTCACCGTAGCCTTCCTTGAGAAATACCTCTTCGCAATCCCCGGCGGTGGGGGCTACTACAAATTAGGGCTGCGGGGGCATGACGTCGGTATCTTCGCCGAGATTACGCCAATCGCTGAAAACGTCTATGGGGGCCCCTCAATCCATGGAATCGACGGGTCCATCAGTATTGCATCGATTACCGTCCCGGAACCTGAAACCATGGCGCTGTTTATGGTGGGATTGTTCGGGCTATGGCGCATCAAGCGCCGTAGCCCCGCCCTGGCTCTATAGAGCCTGAGCAGTGCCTTTTTAAGCCAACGCCCACCCAACCAGAACCAGGCCCCGCCGGCGAGCACGAAAACTGCGGTCGACTGGCTGTTGATCCACCTGCCCACGCGGCAGAGCTAAGGCGAGAGCGGCGGGCGACCTGCTCGATTGCTTCAATCCCGCTTCAGGGCCTTGGCGATCTGCCGCGGCGCTTCGCTCGCTGGGAGGCCGCCCGGTTAACCAGACGACTGGCGAGCAGCGCGGCTACAAAGCCCAATACGGTGATAAGGCTCCATGTAACCGCCAGCGGCCAGTTCAAATGCAGCCAAGATAAAATCGCGTCTGGCTCCATCGGTTGTGCGAGCAGTTGGTGGCACTGCCCTCAAGGAACAAAAAACCGCAACCGACACCGCCGTTTAGGCACAGCTCCATTTTTTTCGCTGAAGTCAATTCCCTGTGCTAGGCAGTCAGGGATGGTTGCGGGATCGGCCGCGTGCGAGCGCGGCGTCGAACCAGCACCAAGCCCCCGAACAGCAATGCCGTATACCCGAGCGTGCCGGCGAGCGTATAGTGGAAGAAGGGCAGGCCCGCCAGATAGCAGGCGAGCAGCCCGCTTGCGCTATAAGGATACAGCCCGCTCGTGAGCCAGGTACCGAAGTTGGTCACGATAAAAAACAGGCTTGCGGCAACGACCGCGCAGCCGGCAACACGGAATACCGTCACGCGCCGGCGCAGGCCGCCCATCCCCAGGGCGGTGATCAACGCTACGCTCGCATAGACGAAGGCCATCCCGCCATAGAAAAGCCCGTAGCCGTAGACGACGAACCCCAGCACGAGATCGCTGAGCAGCAGCGCCAGCAAGGGCAACAGGAACGCTAGGCGCCGGTCCGCCACATAAGCGCCGCCGAAGAGAGCCACTGCCTCGATCGGCGTGAAGTTGGGCGGATGGGGCAGCAGGCGCGCCGCCATGGCGGCCAGCATGATGCCGGTTAGCAGGAGCGTTGTTCGGCGAAACATCGCATGGCACCTCAATTGTTTGTTGTCATTACCAAGCATCGTTCAATTATATTGACTCGCCCGCACCACGTCTTTCCCGGCGCCGGGCAACGGGAACAATTCCGGATGCAGAATTCCGGCCAGGATCTCCATGCTATCGATCAGGCGCGGCCCCGGTCGGTTGAAGTAAGCGTTGCCGTCGACCAGATAGACTTGCTCGTTGCGCACCGCATCGAGTGCCCGAATCGGGGCTTGTGTGGCCAAGCGGGCCCAATCCCGCGCGGCACGCTCGGCCGTCTGCCCGCAACAGGCGATCACCAGCACCTCGGGCTGGGCCGCCCGCACCGCCTGCCAATCCACCCGTCGCGAAGGCTCACCGAGCTCGCCCAATAGGTTAACGCCGCCGGCGATGGTGATCAGCTCCGGCGTCCAATGGCCGGCGCAGTACACCGGGTCCAGCCATTCCAATAGCGCGACCCGGGGGTGGCGCTCGGCGTGCGCGAGACCTCGTACGACTGCGGCTACCCGCTGTTGCAGCGCGCCGATCAAGTGTCCGCCTTGCCTGGCCGCCCCCAGCGCTGCAGCCACCTGTTCGATTGTATCGAGCACACCGGCGAGTGTGGAAGGCTCCAAATTCAAAACGCGGGGTGGCTCGGGGAGCGCCGCCGCGACTTCGGCAACGCGCTCGGCGGACGGGGCGCAGACTCGGCAAAGGCTCTGCGTCAGAATGAGTTCCGGGCGCAGCGATTCGAGCAGACGGCGGTCGAGATGGAATAGCGGCTCGCCCTGCGCCAGCCGCTCGCTCACCCAATGGTCTATCGTCGCGCTTTCGATTTTCGTATCCGTGAGCTCGCAACTCGTCACGCGCGGTTTGGCCTCGACCGCCGCCGGGAAATCGCAGTCGTGCGAAACCCCCACCAACTCGTCCTGCCGACCGAGTGCGTAAACGATTTCCGTAGCCGAGGGGAGCAGGGAGACGACCCGCATGTCAGTCTCCGGCCGCGCTTTGCGGCACGGCTTCCTGCGCCGGGTTTAAGGTATTGGCTTGGTGCTCCGGAGGCTGCGTCATAGGCAGCAAATCGATGAAATGGCGTCCGTCCCGGCTCACACGCTCGCCCAGGGCGAGCGCAAGCGGATATCGGAACAGCGGACCGGTATAAACGAAGGTGTGATATTCACCGTATTCGCCGCAAGGATCGACCTGCGGCGGCAGCGCGTCCAGGAGGTCCAATCCTAGCTCACGCCCCACGAATTCAGGCCCCAGCTTGGCCGCATCGACGCAGCACACGTAGGCTCGATAGCCCAATATCTCGAATTGGTGAATGATCTCCCTAGGCGCACGTCCCCAAAGCGGAAACAAGCCTTGCATGTCAACTTTTGCCAAATTCCGCTCCCGGTAAGCGCGCAGATCGGCCAGGAAGATATCACCATGCGCCACCCGGTGAACGCCACTGGCGGCATAACGTGTTAACACACGCTCCATGCAGGCTTCGTATTGCGCATTGGTACACGATGACGCGGGTAAGTACACTTTCTCTAAGGGCATCTCCTTATACATAAGTCCAGAACATGCAATTGAAACAACAGCTTATGGACTGTTTCCACTAAATGCCGACTGGGCAGATGGGACCAGTATTTTCAATCACTTGGGTGACATCGGCGCGGCCT
>JAGFJL010000111.1 GCA_024102725.1 Nitrococcus mobilis | reverse complement strand
AGGATATCGGTGATGTCCGGATAGCGGTGGGGTTGCCATTGCTGGGCCCATTCGAGACTGCCCGCGTAGCTTACGACGAGTAACCCACCCACGGTGAAGGTAAACCCGTCGAGGCGGCGCGGCAGCGCGCCGGCGGCCAATGCGGCTAAAGCACAGAATGACCAAGTATCGTCCAGCAGATCCCGGATGCCGAGCAGTGGATGCAGCAGCTGCCCTTTCAGCGGGATCCAGTTGAAGGTTGCTTCGCCGCTGCTAAATGGCGGCCAAAGCTTGCCGGCGAGTATGCCCAATCCGAGCAGGGCGAGGCCGGTTAGCGCGCGGCGCCGGTTCATCGGACCCTGCAACACTCCGGTCAGAACAATAGCGACCGTTATCCCGATTAGCCGTTCCGGATAGAGCTGCTGGGTAATGATGAGCATGTTGCCGGCGAGGCCGAGCCCTAGTAGGGCCGCCAGAGAGGGGGCGGTTATGTAAGGGTCGCGCAAAGCGGTATTGAGCAGCATGCCGAGTGCCGTTAGCTCCAGGGTGTGCTCGACGATCCGCTGAGGGCTGAGCTCGGCTCCATTCAGAGCCTTACGCAGCGGCTCGAGCGCACCCCACATGGCATGCAGGTCGATATAGGGCACGAAAGGACTCCATTGCGCCGCGAGCCACAAGAGCAGCCCGACGGCGGCGGCCCGGGCCATGGGCTCATCGCGCAGATGTGCCTGGCGGATTTGTTGCAATCGTCCACTGAGCGCCAACAACCTTAGCAGGAAGGGGGCGAGAAAGGCGCCGGTTACCGCGCCGCCGGTATTCAATATGGTGTCGGTGATAGACGACACGCGGGAGGGCAGCAACGTTTGGAGCAACTCCAGCAGCAGGCTTAACCCGCCGAGCAGGAGTATGGCCGCGGCAAGGCGGCCGATTGGGCTGCGCCCGGGCCAGGCGGCTATGAATAGGGCACCGGCGGGGATATAGATAATGTAATTGGTCACGACGTCTGAGAGGGAGTAATCATTGTGCGGCGCCAGTAGCAGCTCTACTGAGCTGGTGGCTGGAATCCGCCAATCGGCGAGCGGATAAAGCGTCCCATAGGCGATAAGAAGCAGACAGCTAGCGAATAGCAGCCTCAGCTTGGGTGATTTATCGTTATGCAAGTGGCGCTCCTCTGTACCGGTGGTGCAGTGGCTGGGGCGGTGATTCTATATACGAAATGGCTTTGCTGCGCCACTGGGCCCAAGCGGGTAAAACGCATAGCCCTCGACTTGTCCGTTGCTCTAGGGTGCAATCCCATGATGGCCACTATACGTTTTGCTGCCACCGCGTTCGCTGTGGTTGCCCTGTTGGGCGGGGGGGCGAATGCTCATGCCGAGCTTGCCGATACCATCGAGCGCGTCAAGGCCGCCGTTGTCGGGGTGGGAACCTATGAATCCACCCGCCGGCCGCCCGCCCAATTTCGGGGGACCGGCTTCGTGGTAGGCAACGGTACTCGCATCATCACCAATGCCCATGTGCTTCCCAAGAGCGTGAACTCGGCGCGCCGCGAATACCTCGCCGTATTCCAACGCCGCGACGATCGTTTGGAAGCACGCAAGGCGCGGCGTATTGGACTCGATCGTGTGCATGATCTGGCTGTGCTCGAGATTAAAGGTACACCCTTTCCGCCGTTGAAGATTGCTACGAGTGAGCACGTGCGTGAGGGGGAGCTTTATGCGTTTACCGGCTTCCCCATCGGAGCCATTCTTGGGCTCCATCCAGTTACCCACCGTGGAATCATCTCCGCGATCACCCCGATCGCCATACCGGTGGATCATTCCCGCCAGCTCGACGCTCGAATGATTAAAAGCCTGCGATCACCGTTTCGCGTCTATCAGCTGGATGCAACCGCCTACCCCGGCAACAGTGGCAGTCCGCTGTATGACCCGCAGAGCGGGACGGTGATCGGGGTTATCAATAAGGTCTTCGTCAAAGCGACCAAGGAGGCGGCGCTGGCTGCGGCAATCGAGCAGCCGAGCGGAATTTCCTATGCGGTGCCTTCGAGTTATATCCATAAGCTTCTCGATCGCCTGGATCAGGGTAGCGTAAGGCCTTGACCACTCGCCAGGCTCAAAATGAGAGCGGTTCAACAAGCCACAGGCTCCAATCGGTACCGGTTATTTCGCAGCGGGGGCTTTGCGCTTGCGGCTACAGGTATTATAATTTGCGCCCACTTCGGCGTAGGTGGGTGCGTGCTGGCCGCTTGACGGCGCGGCACGAGTCCGCTGTACAGCGCTGAGTTCGTCGTCTGGAGGGGTACCCAAGCGGTCAACGGGGGCAGACTGTAAATCTGCTGGCTCAGCCTTCGTAGGTTCGAATCCTACCCCCTCCACCAGATTGCACGGGCGAGCGGATGGTGTTAAAGCTCGCTTGGGCCGCCAAGCGTGGTTCGGCCTGGGGTAGGATGAGAACCGGTGTAGGTTCGACCAAATCGCCGGGAGCGATTTGGAACGCCCCGCGCCGCGGGGCGGCCCGAAGGGCGGAGGGCAGGATGCCCGGAGTAATCCTACCCCCTCCACCAGATTGCACGGGCGAGCGGATGGTGTTAAAGCTCGCTTGGGCCGCCAAGCGTGGTTCGGCCTGGGGTAGGATGAGAACCGATGTAGGTTCGACCAAATCGCCGGGAGCGATTTGGAACATCGCGCGCGGTAGCGCTTTATCCCGCGGGTGTAGTTCAATGGTAGAACCTCAGCCTTCCAAGCTGATGACGTGGGTTCGATTCCCATCACCCGCTCCATGTTGCGAGTGGCCGTGCCAAGAACGTGGCAGACATAAAGCCCATGTAGCTCAGGCGGTAGAGCACTTCCTTGGTAAGGAAGAGGTCACCGGTTCAAGTCCGGTCATGGGCTCCATTTGAAAGGCGGTGATGCTTTAATGTAAGCGCCCCTGACTGCCCAAATGTCAGGTGCAGCGCGGATTAACGGGAGATAAGGCCGTGTCCAAGGCGAAGTTTGAGCGTACCAAGCCGCACGTAAATGTTGGGACGATTGGTCACGTAGACCATGGTAAGACGACGTTGACGGCGGCGATGACGAAGGTATTGTCGTCGCGGTACGGTG
>JAGFJL010000108.1 GCA_024102725.1 Nitrococcus mobilis | reverse complement strand
CAAAGTGGTGCGCGATGAGCTGCCATTGTTCGTCGGAGAGGTCACTGTCGTACACGAGCTGATCTCTTGTGTGAGATTTATAATATATTTATATGATAAATAGCAGCGTTTTAACAAGACAGCTTCTAAGTTACGACCGGGGAGTGGTGGTCTCGATCAACCATAAGGAGTTTCTCATGCCAGCAAAGGCTATAGCTATCGCTGCCTTGCTTGTCGGGTATCTCGGCGTTGCTATCGCTGACGGCGACGAGCGGCGCATTTTCGGTTGGGTGGAAATGGTGAGGATTGAATCTTGGGACGCCGAAATGAAGGCCAAGCTCGACACCGGCGCCCTTACATCATCTATGCAAGCCGAAGACATTGAAGAATTTGAAAAAGACGGTAAGGATTGGGTGCGTTTTACTGTTGAGATCAAGGACGAGGCCGCCGACGAGACCGTGTCGAAAACCTTCGAAAGACCACTATACCGCGATCTGGAAGTCCATGGCGCCGGCGGCGAAGACCATCGACCCGTTGTTCTTATGAACCTCTGCATAGGGAATGCGATCTACGAAGAGCAATTCAGCCTGGAAGATCGCGACGATATGAACTACCCAATATTATTGGGCCGGCGAACTATTCAAAGTCTAGGCCTTGTCGATGTAGCCAAGAACTTTTTGCACGAACTCAGGTGCACTGACAACTCACCCGTGCATGAGTATCAGGATAAGGAGGTTGACGAGGACATCGGTATTTAGGCGCCACACCAGGAAGGTTGTTAGATCGATCAACACCTGAGGTCATCTGCTTTTGTGCAAAAGCCAAGACAATCACTCACGCATGTTCACTGAATCGTACAACTTTGACCTCCGCCCGGCACGACCATACTGAGATGGGCTTCATGTTTGACAGCCCGGCAATGGCGCTGGCGATCGCCGGCGCCATTGCCAACCATATCCCGGCACGCACGTACGAAGTGCGTTCGGTGACAGCGAGGAGCTGCAATGGGTGTGGGGCGGGTGAACGGCAAGAAAATCGTACACGACGAAGAGCCCGGCATGGGCTTTTGGGGTGTTATCCATCCTGTCCGCGCTGCTGATTGAATGGTTATTGTGATCTTAAATAAGCACATGGAGAATGGAATGGCTGTTTCAACTAGATGGATCACGACCAAATGGTCACTAGCGGCAGGCATTTTAGGCCTTGCCTGCCTGCTCTCCCTTGCCGCCTGGGCAGAAGTAAATGGCTCGTGGAAAAATGGCGAAGAGGTCTATGCGAAAGTCTGCGGTTACTGCCACCAGACAGGCATAGGCCCGGTCATCAAAGGCCGTAAGCTGCCACCGGAATATACCGTCCACGTAGTACGCAACGGCTTACGCGCCATGCCCGCATTCCCGGCCGCATTCATTGATGACAAGGCGCTACGGGAAGTGGCGGGTTACATCTCGAAATCCGCCGCAGAGCAGAAACAAGAGGCAGAAAATGAACGCTAGCCGCCGTGCATTTCTCAAGGGCGTGGCCCTGACCGGTTTTGCCGTCGCCGCTCCCGGTTTTGCTTCCGGCAACATTCTGTCTGACAAGAGCAATTCGCTCAAAGGGGGTGCCAATTTGCCCATCGTCGCCTTGATTAATCGTCTGTCGAAGGAATCAGCTTTCCTCACCGGCATTCGCCGCGCACAGCGCCAGCAGCGCAGCAACGATGCCATAACGGTGCAGCGCTGCGACCGGGGGCTAGGTTTCCTGCAATCACTGCAGACCCTGCTGCATTCGGGCAAGCCCACCCACATTGTCGGTCTGGTCGATGATGCCAGCGCCGCGGTCATTGTCGATCTGGCCCGCTCCGCGGGTGTGCACTTGTACTGGCTCGGCCATCATGCCGTGAGTGCCGGAGAGTCACGGCACAACATCCTGGCCACGGATTCAGGGTACGGTTGCGGGTTGCGCTTTGCACAGCAGCTTGATGCCGGCGGCAGCGGCCTTAGCCTAACCGAGCAGTCCATGGCGGAGTCCGATGGCTTGCGCCGGATGGCTTTTACAACCCGACGGACTCCCCAGGACGGTCGCTGGGCGGTGGCGCTTGGCTTTGCCCTGACCAGCCTGGCGGTGGCTCCCACAGAAGACCTATCGGCTGAGGCTGACAGCCGCGCCGTATCGACCCCTTTGCTGGGAAATTTTGTTTCCTTCTCGTTCAAGACCTGAGGTTCAAGCGCATGGCTACGAACAATCACAACGTACTGCCCCGGGGCATCGAGCCGAGTGAATTCCTCACGGCGGTTGAAAAGTTCAAGGCGCTGCTCGGGGCTGAGAATGTGCTGACGGAGCCCAGTCAGCTCGCGCCTTATATGAAGATTATGATGCCGGTCGCCGAGTCCGAGCACGCGCCTTCGGCCGCCCTGACCGCTACTACCGTGGAGCAGGTGCAGGGCATTGTGAAGATCTGCAACGAGCATAAGATTCCGATTTGGACCGTTTCCACCGGCCGCAACTTTGGCTACGGTACGGCCGCGCCGCATCATCGTGGCCAGGTAATCCTTAACCTGAACAAGATGAACAAGATCATCGAGGTCGACCCGGTGCTCTGCACCGCCCTGGTCGAGCCCGGCGTGACGTATCAGCAGCTGGTCGATTACCTCAAGGAGAAAGGCTATAAGCTGTGGGTCGACCCGCCCGCCCCCTCGGCCATCGCCAGCCCGGTGGGCAACACATTGGATCGCGGCGTTGGCTACACCCCCTATGCAGAGCACTTTATGTTCTCCTGCGGCATGGAAGTGGTCTTGGCCAACGGTGAGGTGCTGCGCACCGCCATGGGCGGCATACCCAACTCCAACACCTGGCAGACCTTCAAATGGGGCTACGGCCCTTACCTGGATGGCATCTTCACGCAGTCCAACTACGGCATTGTCACCAAGATGGGCTTCTGGCTGATGCCGGAGCCACCAGTGTTCAAGCCGTTCGCCATCAAGTACGACAAGGACGAGGACATCGAAGATCTGGTGGAGATGTTCCGCCCGCTGAGCATCAACGGCATCATCCCCAACGGCGTAGTGCTGGTTGGTACCCTATGGGAAGCCAGCCCCACCGTGCGCCGCTCCGACTACACCACGGAGAAGGGCGCCACCTCCAAGGCGATCATCCAGCGCATCCGCGATGAGCACCAGATCGGTGCTTGGACCGCTTATGGCGCGCTATACGGCACCCAGGAGCAAGTCGATGTGAATTGGAGGATTGTCACCGATACGGTCAAGGCGGCTGGCAAGGGCATCATCGTGACCGAAGAAGAGGCCGGCGATGATATCGCCTTCACCTACCGGGCTGATCTGATGCGCGGCAATATGACTTTGGTTGAGTTCGGCCTGTACAACTGGCGTGGGGGCGGCGGCTCCATGTGGTTCGCCCCGGTGAGCCAAGCCAAGGGCTCGGAGACGCGCAAGCAGGTCGAGCTCGCCACCCGAATCCTCAATAAGCACGGGCTCGACTACGTTGGCGAGTTCATCGTTACCCAGCGCGCTCTGCACCATCTCATCGATGTGCTGTACGACCGTACCGATCCGGAGGAAATGAAAGCGGCCTATGCCTGCTTTGACGAGCTGCTTGATGAGTTCACCAAACACGGTTACGGCGTCTACCGGGTGAACCCCGAGTTCATGCACAAAGTGGCGGACTCTTTTGGTCCCACCCAGCGCGCCGTCAACAAGACGCTCAAACGTGCGCTTGACCCGAACAACATCTTTGCTCCCGGCAAATCCGGTATCGACCTCGAGTCCTAAAATGGCAATCGATACGCCGTACCATCGGTTCACGCGTTTCGATCAATGAATCATTGCGACTGCGAGCAAATGGCGAGCATCAAAAGCGGTGGGCCGCCGGATGGCGGCCCACGAGTTAGCCAAGAACGGCTTCGTGTCAGCTCAATTGTTCGATAGCCGCTCGCGCGTAGCGCCGCATATTTTTAGGGTTCTCCGATTCCAGAAGCCGTTGAATGCGATTCGCTTCATGGCCTGTCGGGCAATAGATCAACAAGAATCCGGCACCTTCCTTGGCCAGCTTGAGATCGTTTTCCCAATAGCCGGCCTCCGTCCCGATAGCCTCGGAAATCGCTTGCTTCACACGGGTGAGTAAACCGGCGTCCTTAGTTCCCTTCTCGATATCGGCAATCACGTAGTCGCTCGGTACGGCCTCGACTTCGTCCTCCGAGTAACCGGCAGCCAGCAAGGCCTTTTTACCACGCTGGGCCGCCTCATAAGAACCTAAAGCCGCAATGATGTAGCCCGTGGGATAAAAAATACCAAACGACGTATCCTTTCCTTTGAGGACTTCCCGTCCCTTAAATTCCTCTGCCATATAGTGCCTCCAATTTCATCCTAAGCAAAACTTGTGGATTGGTTACGCCCATGTCGTTACACGCAAGTCTCAAACGCCCGGTCCGACCGGTCTAGTGCGAGCGCTGGACACAGTGGTTGCAGGCTGCTGTAATCGCTCCCCGACGATGGACAGCTCGGGGGTGATCGATGGCTGCGCAGTCGGTGTGGAAGGCGTGCGGGATGGCGTTCGGCCTGGCGGAGGTGGCACTCGTTCGCCGCCTCATCGCGCAGGCGCAGCCGTGCAACCGAGCGGAAATCGCGCGGCGGGTGTGCGCGGCGCTCGATTGGACCGATGCGCAGGGGCGCGCGAAGCTCATGAGCTGCCGGGTGGCGCTGCTGCG
>JAGFJL010000092.1 GCA_024102725.1 Nitrococcus mobilis | reverse complement strand
GGATCAAGGCCTTGACCAAATTCGGCTTCATCGCCCCTGCGAGCGCCTGATCCGTTTCACACGACTCTCTATGGCCTTCACGGGTCAGGGGAACACTCGTCTCGGAGACAGCCTCTTTCACGCTAAGACAGCCGAATGAATACACGCGCTCAGCCAGGCATCTTATCGGCTTCAGCGGTTGGTCTAAACCAAGCGAGACGCTCACGTAACCGCACCACCTCGCCGACGATTATCAACGTCGGCGGCTGCATCGCCTGCTGCAGGGCTCGCTGCGGCAGCTCGGATAGGGGGGCAACCAGCACGCGCTGCCGATCCGTCGTGCCTTGCTGTATCAAAGCGGCCGGCATATCCGCGCGCATGCCATGGCCAATCAGCCCCCTCACAAGCTGGGCCAACCCGGTTAGCCCCATATAAAACACCACGGTCTGCCCCGGCCGCACGAGGGAGCCGAAATCCACTGCCAACTCGCCATTGGCCTTGCGATGACCGGTGACGAACACGCAGGATTGGGCATAGTCTCGATGAGTCAGGGGTATGCCGGCGTAGGCGGCGCAGCCATTGGCTGCCGTGATACCCGGCACGACCTGGAACGGGATGCCCTCGGCCATCAACGAGTCGACTTCCTCGCCGCCGCGGCCAAAAATGAAAGGATCCCCACCCTTCAGCCGGGCGACGCGCTTGCCCTGCCGGGCAAGCCGCACCAGCATGGCACTGATCATCTCCTGGGGAACGGGGTGTCGATCGCGGCGCTTGCCCACATAGACCCGCTCGGCGCCGCTTCGCGCCATCTTGACGATGGCGGGGGCTACCAACCGATCGTAGAGGACGACATCGGCGCGACGCAGCAGACGCAGCGCCCGCAATGTGAGCAGATCCGGATCGCCGGGCCCGCCGCCGATCAAATAGACCTCCCCGAGCGCCCCACCGCCGCGCGGCTGCCTGCGACGCCGGCCAGGTCCATCGCCCCCAACCCGATCCGTGCCTGGCTGCTGCGCCGACGCCTTGCGGGCCTGCAAGGCCGCCTCCCGGCGCCGCACTGCCCGCTCGCCACCGACCAGCGCGTGCTCCAACTGCGTAGCCTTTGGCCGTCGACCGCCACGCCAGCGGCTAATCGAGCGAACAGATCCTGTCTCACCCAAGGACTCTGCCATGCCTCCTTCGGCAGGGATTGCCGGTCGAGGTTGGCGTATGCTTCGATAACTCATGATAAAAATACTCCATCAAGCAAAACTACGTGAGCACCGCTCTATTTACAAAACGGATATTTTTTTATTTATAGGCTAGTAGGCTATTAGAAAGGCAAGCCGTGAAGCTCAATCAACTGCGCTATATCTGCGAGGTGGCCCGCCGTGGACTCAATGTTTCCGCCGCCGCAGAAGCGCTCTACACTTCTCAGCCCGGTGTCAGTAAACAAATCCGCATGCTCGAGGAAGAGCTCGGGGTGCAGATCTTCAGCCGCAGCGGTAAGCATCTGACCCACGTGACGCCGGCCGGCGAGGAGGTACTGGCGGTTGCCCAGCGCATCCTAGGCGAGGTGCAGAACATTAAGGCCATAGCCCAGGAGCATGTGAGCGAATCGCGGGGCAGCCTGTCCATCGCGACCACCCATACCCAGGCGCGCCATACCTTACCGTCGGTCGTGGGCACGTTCCGAGCCCGCTACCCGAACGTCAGCTTGCATATGCATCAGGGCACGCCCTTGCAAATCGCGGAGATGGCAGCGCGCGGCTCGGTGGACTTCGCCATCGCGACCGAGGCCCTCGAACTGTTCGAGGATCTGGTCATGATGCCTTGTTACCGGTGGAATCGGAGCATTATCGTCCCAGTGGAGCATCCTCTGTGCAACGAACAGCCGTTGACCTTGGAGACGGTGGCCCGTTACCCGATTGTCACCTATGTATTCGGCTTCACCGGACGCTCGAAGTTGGACAAGGCCTTCGCCACCGCCGGGCTCAACCCCGAGGTGGTCTTTACCGCGACGGACTCCGAGGTGATCAAAACCTATGTCGCACTAGGCCTTGGTGTCGGCATCATAGCCACCATGGCCTTCGACCCCGACCGCGATGCGGGTCTGGTTGCACTCGATGCGAGCCATCTGTTCGAACCCAGCATCACCAGTATCGGTTTTCGCCGCGGTATGTACTTGCGCGGCTACATGTTCGATTTCATAGAGGCTTTCGCCCCTCACCTTACGCATCGCGTCGTCGAGCGGGCCATCGCGGCCCGGACTGCGGAGGAACGGGAGCAATTCATTCGCGAGTTCCAGCTCCAGTTGGAGATGCGTTGACGGCTTGGCGCAAACGCGGCCCTCAAGCGACTATTCGGACTCGGCTAATCGTCGAGATAGACCCTTCCTCCAAAATACGGTTGCAAAGCCGTGGGCAGCCGCACCCGGCCGTCGGCCTGTTGATAGTTCTCAAGCACCGCCACCATACAACGGCCAACCGCCAGGCCAGAGCCATTCAACGTATGCACTGGCTCGGGGCGGCCGGTGGCGGGATTGCGCCAGCGTGCCTGCATGCGGCGGGCTTGAAACGCTTCGTAATTGCTGCAGGAGGAGATTTCGCGGTAGCGTTGTTGCCCCGGTAGCCAAACCTCCAGATCGTAGGTCTTCGTTGCCGCAAACCCCACATCGCCGGCGCACAGGGCAACCACCCGATACGGCAGCTCCAAGAGTTGAAGAACTTTTTCGGCGTGAGCCGTGAGTTCCTCGAGCACGCCGTAAGACGTTTCGGGTCGCACCACCTGCACCAGCTCCACCTTGTCGAATTGGTGCAAACGGATCATGCCGCGAGTGTCTTTGCCGTAAGAACCCGCCTCGGAGCGAAAACACGGCGTGTGGCAAACGAAGCGCAACGGTAGAGCGTCGGCTTCGACGATGCGCTCGCGCACCAGGTTCGTCACTGGCACCTCGGCGGTCGAGATCAGAAAGAGCGGGTTCTCGGCAGCAACCCGGAACAAATCCTCCTCGAACTTCGGCAGCTGCCCGGTGCCTTGCATGGTCTGCGGATTCACTAGATAAGGGACATAGACCTCCTCGTAACCGTACTCCCGAGTGTGCAGATCCAGCATCAGCTGGGTCAAAGCCCGGTGCAGCTGCGCAAGGCGGCCGCGCAACACCACAAAGCGCGCACCGGCTAGCTTGGCAGCTGCCTCGAAATCCATCTCCTGGTTCAGTGCACCCAATTCGACGTGATCACGCGGAGTATAGTCGAAGGTAGGCTGATCGCCCCAGCGACGGAGCTCGACGTTGTCCGTCTCATCGGCGCCGTCCGGCACACTCGAGTGCGGCACGTTGGGGATCTCGAGCTGCAGTCGGTAGAGATCGGCTTGGACCGCTTCCAGATCCTCGTTCGCGGCCCTGAGCCGTTCACCGAGCTGCGCCACCTCGGCGAGCAACGGCGCGATGTCCTCGCCGCGTGCCTTGGCTTGGCCGATCGCCTTGGACTGGCGATTGCGCTCGTTCTGCAACGCTTGCGTGTCGATTTGCAGCCGCCGGCGCCGCTCCTCCAACTCACCGTAGCGCGCCGTATCGAGTTCAAAGCCGCGCCGGCGCAGTTGCCTGACCAGCACCTCACGGTTGTTCCGCAGCTCCTTGGGATCCAGCATCCATCCGTCTCTTTGACTGTTCAGCAAGCGCTCGATAACGCACCCGTACGAGGCGAGCTACGTCCGAGGAGTACTCGATATCCTGATTGATTCGTCACCACGGGTTGGCCGTGGTCAGCCGCCATCCTTTCTATGAGCTTTGCGGTCGAGCTCGCGCAGCCGGCTCAAACGCTCGCTGATCTTGCGCTCCAATCCCCGGTCCGTGGGATAGTAGTAGCGCTTGCCGGCGAGCTCCACCGGGAAATACTCCATCCCTGCGGCATAGGCCTCCGGCTCGTCATGCGCGTAGCGGTAGTCGCGACCGTAACCGAGCTCACGCATCAGCCGCGTCGGCGCATTGCGCAGCGCCAACGGCACCTCCAGACTACCGTGGCTGCGGGCATCCTCGGCGGCGGCCTGGTAGGCACGATAGACCGCATCACTCTTGGGCACGCTGGCAAGATAGACCACGACCTGGGCAATCGCCAGCTCTCCCTCCGGGCTGCCCAACCGTTCCTGAGCCTCCCAGGCATTCAGTGCGAGTTGCAGCCCCCGCGGATCGGCATTGCCGATATCCTCCGAGGCCATCCGCAACAACCGGCGAGCAAGATAGAGGGGGTCGCACCCCCCCGCGAGCATACGGCACAACCAATACAGTGCCGCATCGGGGGCCGAGCCTCGAACGGCCTTGTGCAAAGCGGAGATCTCATCATAAAACGCCGCGCCGCGCTTGTCGAAGCGAGCGCGGCCGCCGGCGGCCGCCGCACGAATCAAATCGATGTCGATCCGTGCCTCCGCGGCGCTTAGATCCGCCGCCACTTCGAGCAGGCTGAGCGCGGTCCGCGCATCGCCGTCTGCCGCTTGGATCAACAGCGATCGGGCTTGCTCGCTGAGCGCAAGCTGCTTGGTGCCAAGGCCGCGCTCGCTGTCCTCCAGCGCACAGTCGATGATCCGGCCCAGAGCCGCCTCATCCAATGGCCGCAGCACGTAGATGCGCAGCCGTGAGAGCAACGCGTTGTTGAGCTCGAAGGACGGGTTCTCGGTGGTGGCGCCGATAAAAACGACCGTGCCGTCCTCGATGAAGGGTAGAAAAGCATCCTGCTGCGCTTTATTGAAGCGATGGGCCTCGTCCACGAACAGGATCGTCTGGCGCCCGCGCGCCCGATTCGCTTGCCCAGTGGCGCTCGCCTGACGGATCTCTTTGACTCCCGCCATAACCGCCGACAGAGCCAGGAACTCGGCCTCGGTGGCCTCGGCGATAAGCCGTGCCAGGGTGGTCTTGCCGGTTCCGGGTGGCCCCCAGAACACCATGGAATGCGGCCGTCCCGCCTCGATGACCTCACGCAAGGGCTTACCGGCACCCAGCAAGTGCGAGTGCCCCACGAACTCCGTTAGTAGCCGCGGGCGCATGCGATCCGCCAGCGGCCGTGTCCAGTCGATCATCGCGGCGTTGCGGCCTTGTGGCCTGGGCCAAGAACGTCCACTCCTTCCGGAGGGGTGAACTGGAACCGCTGCGGGTCAAGCTGCGGATTGCGCTGCAAATCACGCAGCCCTAAACGCGTTTTCTGGTCAAGCCCGTTGTCGAGCTCGATGAGATCGGGCACGCCTTGCGCCATATGCAGCCGCAGCCGCTGAAAATCCCACTGACCGGTCTTGGGCCGCAAACGAACCCAGCCGGAGCCGAGATCCTTCAGCTCGAAACTCCGCTGCAGATCCGAGAAACGGCCGCTGAGCAGCAATGCCGGCCCCACACCCAAAACCTCGTCGAGTGATCGGGCAGTGACCTGCCGTAGCTCCACATCATAGACCCACAACCGTTTGCCATCGGCGACGATTCGCTGCCGATAGGGCTTCTCATAGAGCCAATCGAAACGGTTCGGTCGGGCCAGAGCAAACGCACCGGAGGAGGCATCGATTCGGCTACCGTCTTCGGCCCGGGTTTCCTGGACGAAACGGCCGGTCAGAGTGTGTACGGAATCGTAGTATCGCTGCAGCGCCCGTATGGCATCCATTGCACTGACGAGTTCCCACGGCAACACGAGGAGGAGTAATAGCAGAATAACTCGATGGATACGCACACAACCTCCAGATGCCGTATGGGATCTTTGGGGGATACCCCCCGAACGTCAGAGGCCTGAGGTTAACACGGCTTTACTCAGGTGGTGACGGGGCTAATATTTCGCGCGCACCGTTTGACTGCAAGGGTCCAACGATGCCCGCCGACTCCATTTCCTCGACCAAGCGCGCCGCTCGGTTGTAACCGATCTTGAGACGACGCTGCACCCCGGAGATCGAGGCGCGGCGTGTCTCGGTGACCACCCGTACGGCTTGATCGTAGAGCGGATCGCTCTCACCCTCACCGCTTGGCGAGGCAAGGCCCGGGATTGCAGGTGCCAAGGCGCCCGGTTCCTCCAAAATCGCGTCGATGTACTCGGGCTCGCCGATGCATTTGAGATACTCCACGACTCGGTGCACCTCGGCGTCCGAAGCGAAGGCGCCGTGCACACGCTCCGGGATCCCACGGCTGCTGGGACCGAGATAGAGCATATCACCATGACCCAATAGCGCCTCGGCGCCCATCTGATCGAGAATGGTGCGCGAATCGACCTTGGAGGAGACCTGAAAGGCCATACGGGTGGGAATGTTGGCTTTAATCAAACCGGTAATCACATCCACAGACGGCCTTTGCGTGGCCAGAATGAGGTGAATTCCGGCCGCGCGCGCCTTTTGCGCCAGCCGGGCGATGAGCTCTTCCACTTTTTTACCGACCATCATCATCATATCGGCGAATTCATCCACCAACACGACGATGTAAGGCATTGGCTCGAGCAGGGGTGGCTCCGTGTGCTCGATGGGTTCACCCATTACGAGCGGCTCCGGTGGAGACCACAACGGGTCGCGGATGGCCTCACCGTGCTCGATGGCCTCGCGGATCTTGCGGTTGCAGCCGGTCACGTTGCGTACACCAAGCGTGGCCATCAAACGATAACGACGCTCCATCTCGGCCACACACCAACGCAGCGCATTGGCGGCCTCTTTCATGTCGGTGACCACCGGTGCAAGCAGATGCGGTATCCCATCGTAGATGGAAAGCTCCAACATCTTCGGATCGATCATGATCAACCGCACGGTCTCGGGCCGGTTGCGGTAGAGCAAACTCAGAATCATCGTGTTGACACCGACCGATTTACCGGAACCGGTCGTCCCCGCCACAAGCAAATGCGGCATTTTGGCCAAATCCACGACCACTGGATGACCGCTGATGTCCTTGCCTATGGCGAGGCTCAACGGCACGGCTTGGGGTTCGTTAAGGGCGGGCTCGATGACTTCGGCCAGCGTGATCAGTTGCCGATGCTCGTTCGGAATCTCCATCCCGACCACCGACTTACCGGGGATCACCTCGACTACGCGAACGCTAGTCACCGATAATGCCCGCGCCAGATCCTTGGCCAGGTTCGATATTTGACTTACCTTCACGCCGGGCGCCGGCTGCAGCTCAAAGCGGGTAATGACCGGGCCCGGCTGCACGGCGACGACACTCACTTCCACCCCGAAGTCACGCAGTTTGTGCTCGACCCGTCGGGACATCGATTCGAGCACCTCACGGCTGTAGCCTGGCGGCTGCTCTCTGGGGGAATCGAGGAGGTTGATCGGTGGCAGGCTGCCTGGCTGAACCTCCTCGAATAACGGCATCTGCCGCTCCCGCCGGCTACGGCCCTCTTGCTTGACCGGCTCGAGCACCGGTTCGATCCGTGGTGCCAGGCGCTCCCTGCCAAACTTGCCCGGCTTGCGCGCCGGCCGCCCCGACGTCGGGGCGGCCGGCCGCAGAACGGGCGGCTGCTCCGCTTTGGTATTGCGATAACGCCCTACGGCCATTGCGCCGCGCTGGACCAGACGCAACGTCAGCCGTCCGGTGAAGTCCATGAGCTGAATCCAGGACAATCCGCTGAATACGGTCATTCCAGCGAGAAACACCGCCAAAGCCAACAGGGTCGCACCAACAAAACTGAAATTGGCTTCCAACCAGCCGCCGGCCAGGTTACCGAGAATCCCCCCCGAACTCAGCGGCAGCGTTGCCGGCAGCGGCGCAAAATGCAGGCTCGCCAGAATCGCTCCCGAGACCACGGTGATTACGAACCCGAATACACGCAACGCAAAAACATCCCAGCGAATATAGCCGTTTTCCTTCTGCCAGCGGTAGATCAGCCAAGCGAGCAGCACAATCAGCACCGGTATGAGATAGGCCAGATAACCGAGCAGGTAAAGCGTGAAATCCGCGAAATAGGCACCCACCACACCGCCGCGGTTGTGGATGGTTCGGGTGGCCGCGCTGTAACTCCACCCCGGATCGGCCGGGTCATAGCTCACTAACGCCAGCAGCAGAAAGCCGGCGACGGCAAGCAAAACGAGCAATGCAGCCTCCCGCAACCCGTGGCCGATTTGCTGCGCGAAATGATACGGCGGATTGTTGGACTCCTGTTTTGACACCATGGCGGCCGTCCTGGCTGAGAATTGCACTTAAAAATACATTCTAACTTGCTATAAATAATAGAGCATATGCAACGAGGCAACCCCTACCGCTGGCACACGCTGTCGAAAAGGATTATACATGAGCGGCAAACGCGGTTTGTCCGGCACGAAGGCAACCATCGGTGAACGTGCCGCCGCTGCACCCAGGGGTATCCGCCACAGCATGAGCATTACTCCGGGCGCGCTCCATCTACGGCATTATTCGGGTTTCGTCCAGAGCCGGTTTCACCCAGAGTGATACGTAGTCACCGGCCACCGTCAAAGTTTCGTCGATGCCGCACCACGTGCTGTTATGAAACTCAAAATCCTGCATTCGCTCGAAGAGATTCCAGCGCCCGAGTGGAATTCCCTTGCCGGCACCGCCGACCCATTCCTGAGCCATGAATTCCTTGCCGCGCTGGAGCATCACGGAGCGGTCTCGCGCCGCACCGGATGGATTCCGAATCATCTTGCCCTATATGACGAACACGGCTTGGCAGCAGCCTCCCCGGGTTATCAAAAACTGCATTCATGGGGCGAATTCGTGTTCGATTTTGCCTGGGCAGACGCCTATGACCGCTACGGTATGGAATACTACCCGAAGCTGGTCAGCGCGGTGCCCTATACTCCAGCCACCGGCCCCCGCGTCTTGGTGCGCCCGGGATTAGATCGGATGGCGGCGGTAAGTGAGCTCGCCGCACAGGCGCAAGACTTCATCCGGCGCAAGGCGTTGAGCTCGACCCACTGGCTCTTCGTGGAACCAGAAACCGCCCACACCTTTGCCGCCGCCGGTTACAGTATTCGTCTTGGCTGCCAATATCATTGGCACAATGCGGGATACGAAAGCTTCGAAGCGTTCCTCGCCGAACTCTCGTCGAAGAAACGCAAAAGCATCCGGCGCGAGCGCCGGCGCATAAGGGAGATGGGCATCGAGTTCCGCACGCATGCAGGTCACGAAATTCCAGCCGATCTGTGGCGTAGCTTTCACCGCTTCTATGTAAACACCTTCCATGCCCATGGCAATCTTCCTCTACTCAGTTTGGGTTTTTTCCGCGAGATCGGCGAGCGCCTGCGCTCCCGGGTGGTCCTGGTAGAGGCGCGAGCACGAGGAGGCACCATCGCAGCCGCACTTTGTCTACGCAGCGATACCACACTCTATGGACGCTACTGGGGCGACAATGGTGAAATGCACGATGGATTGCACTTCGAAACCTGTTATTACCAGGGCATCGACTATTGCATCCGCGAGGGCTTGCGTCGCTTCGAATCTGGTGCCCAGGGCGAGCATAAGGTGGCGCGGGGTTTTCTCCCGACTCCTACTTACTCCTGCCACCATCTGCTGGATCGGCGCTTTCGGCTCGCAGTGGACGAGTTCCTGCGTCAGGAACGAGCCGCTATCGAAGGTTACATTCGCGAGCGGAGCCAGGCGGGCCCATTTCGCCTGGATGCGTTGGAGCGAATCGTCTCATCGAGTTCGTAATGAGCATTGAGCCCCCCCGGCTACCGTGCCGCCAGACCCAACGCAGCAACTCATGGCAAAATCGTCCGTAGCCTTTAGCGTGAAAGAGGCTGTCTCCGAGACGAGTGTTCCCCTGACCCGTGAAGGCCATAGAGAGTCGTGTGAAACGGATCAGGCGCTCGCAGGGGCGATGAAGCCGAATTTGGTCAAGGCCTTGATCCA
>JAGFJL010000088.1 GCA_024102725.1 Nitrococcus mobilis | reverse complement strand
GATATAAAGTTGGCCTTTCAGACCTCTTCGGTCGCAGCGAAAAGAGCCGCTTGTTCACGCGTGAAAAAGCAACCGCCGCGCTCGAAGCCTGCGATTACGGATACTTTCACTGCCAGCGCACGACCTGCACTGTCACGGCGCGTAACGAGGGCATCCGGCAAGCCGTCCAGGCAATGACAAGGCGAGAGCGTTCCATTCGCGTTCCGAGAAATGTATACGATGCCCGTGCTGGTATCCAGAAAGGCCGGGACGAAGCCAAGCGAGCGGTTGTTAGTGCTCACTCCTGCGGTGCCCTGAAAAGCCTGACTATCCTCGGCGAACTCTTCTATGGTGACGGCGCGTACCACGGGAAGTCTCTTAAACACTGACTCGGCCCGGCTGGGCGTCAAGAGTTGGAAATTGCAGCCAAACTTTACTATGGTATAAATTTTACACTCATTGTCAACGACAAGGAAGTGCGCCCACGCGCCGGCCCCACCGACCACGGCCAAGAGAACTTGGGAATCACCCAGCATCGTCGCGGTATTTACCGGGAACCCACAATACGTCACCATCCGCCACGGCATTCACGGCACGACCCGCCACAAATAGGAAATCGGAGAGCCGATTGAGGTAGCGCAACACCACCGGGTTGATCGTCTCCTCGTCCATTAACGCCACGACATCTCGCTCGGCGCGCCGTGCCACCGTGCGTGCATGGTGAAGGTGGGCGCTGGCCACCGTGCCACCGGGGAGAACAAACGAGCGCAGGGTCTCCAGCGAAGCATTCAGTCGATCGATCTCGTTTTCCAACCAAGCAACTTGCCCCGCGCGCACCCTGAGTGCTTGCCGCTTCGGTGGTTTCGCCTCCGGCGTACTCAGATCCGCCCCCACATCAAACAGGTCGTTTTGTATCCTTAGCAAGCTGGCTTCCAATTCACCGGCGACATAGAGCCGAGCCACCCCAATAACCGCATTGGTCTCATCCACGCTGCCGTAAGCGACCACCCGAGGTTGATGCTTGGCCACGCGCTCGCCGTTACCCAATGCTGTCTCACCGCGATCACCGGTACGCGTGTAGATCTTCGTCAGTTTGACCACAAATACTATCTGCTCCGGGACATTGGCTAGCCAAACGCGTTCTAATTATACTCCCGCACCAAAGCCAACCCGGCCGGCGGCCGCCCGTATACCCGATCGCCGACACGCCGAGCACGACAATCCGCAATTGCCGGCGGCCTCGCACCACAACGCCGGCGCACTAAAACAGGACACTCAGAAATTGGGCTTGACGCGAGCACCCTTATAACGTGCAACGGCTTCCAGGATTTCCTTGCGAGCGGCCTCTGCACCATACCAACCCTCTATCCTCACCCACTTGCCGGACTCGAGATCCTTATAGTGTGCAAAGAAATGACTGATCTGATCGAGCAACTCGCGCGGCAAATCCGAGGGCTCGTGGACCCGATCGTACATCGTGGTCAGCTTTTGGGCGGGAACGGCCAACAATTTGCAGTCAGGCCCTGCCTCATCGGTCATTGCCAACACTCCGACCGGCCGGCAACGCACCACAACACCGCTTATCAGCGGGACCGGGGTTACCACTAGCACATCGGCCGGATCACCGTCATCGCACAAAGTATGCGGGATATAACCATAGTTACAGGGATAATGCATAGCGGTGGCCATGAAGCGATCCACCGTCATCATACCGGTTTCTTTGTCGACTTCGTACTTTACCGGATCCCCATGATAGGGAATCTCGATTGCAACATTGATCTCCTCCGGCACGTTACGACCCGAGGTAATCGTATTGGAGATCATGGTTTTCGCTACCTCACAAAAAGCTACAACTCGGAGTAAGAAAGTGTGCACCGCGAAAACGGACGACAACGGCCCGCCATGCCCGCCCTGCGGCAGGCAGTGCCCCTGGCGAAGCACGTCCTTGCCGAGACGTGCAATGGCCCCATGTTTTCTGGCAAAGTCGCCGCGATTATAAAGCAAAAGCAGGCGCCATGTTGCGCCGCAACGCAGAATAACACGGCCATCGCATAGCGCGATTGGCCGAAGAATGGGAGGCGTATCACCATGTCGATCGTTTATTTGCCGCCTGCGTTAGGCCTACTGGGTCTTGTGGCGGCACTGCTGATCTACGGCGCAATTCTGCGCTATCCAGCGGGCTCAGAGCGCGTCGTCGCCATCGGCGAGAAGATCCATCTCGGCGCCATGGTTTTCATGCGACGCGAATACAGCATTCTTGCTTACGTTGCCGCCGCCCTGACCGTGCTGCTCTGGATCTTTCTCGGCTGGCAGACCGCCACCGCGTATCTCGTTGGTGCCTTAGCGTCCGCGGGAGCCGGGCTGATCGGCATGTACACGGCAACCAGAGCCAATTATCGCACGACGACGGCCGCGCATACTCAAGGTGCGGCCGCGGCTCTCACCATTGCATTCTTCGGTGGTTCCATCATGGGGCTGGCGGTGGCCTCATTGGGCCTACTCGGCCTCGGTCTATTGTTTCTCTTCTATGGCGGCGATCCCGCTACGGCGCATCATATCCATGGCTTCGGGATGGGCGCCTCAACAGTGGCTCTGTTCTCACGGGTCGGTGGTGGCATCTTTACTAAAAGCGCGGACGTCGGCGCTGATCTGGTGGGCAAGCTTGAGGCCGGCATTCCTGAGGATGATCCCCGCAACCCCGGCGTGATCGCCGATAATGTGGGCGATAACGTAGGCGATGTGGCGGGCATGGGCTCCGACATCTTCGAGTCTTATTGTGGGGCGATGATCGCCACGATCGCCATGGCCGCCACGTTACCGATGGTGGTCGTCTCTGGATTGGGACTTCGCGACTCACTCATGTTCCTGCCACTGGCGCTATCCTCGGCGGGTCTGATCTGTTCTCTGCTCGGAATTATGCTGGTGCGCCTGTTTTCCACTCAGGCGCCGGAGCGGGCGCTGCGAACCGGGACCATCGGCGCGTCGGTGCTATTCATTATCGTGGCTTATTTCATCGTGACTGCATTGGGCATTACTGACCACGTCTGGTGGGCCGTGTTGTTCGGTGCAGCCGGAGGCATTATCGTCGGACTGGTCACCGAGTATTACACTGGCGGACGGCCGGTGCTCAGCATCGCCCGAGCCGGGGAGACCGGTGCGGCGACCGTCATGATCAAGGGCCTGGCAGTGGGCATGGAGTCGGTGGCGGTACCATTGCTCACCATTGCGGCCATTATCGGTGTCTCCAGCGCTCTGGTCGGTCTTTATGGGGTCGGCATCGCCGCGGTAGGGATGTTGGCGACAGTAGGTATCACCATGGCCATCGACGCCTATGGCCCGGTTGCCGATAACGCTGGCGGTATCGCCGAAATGGCCGAACTCGGCGCGGAGACGCGCCGCATCACTGATTCCCTCGATGAGCTTGGCAACACGACCGCCGCCATCGGCAAGGGGTTCGCCATCAGCGCCGCGGCCTTGGCCGCTTTGGCGATCATCACCGCCTACGTACAAACCATCCGGCATCACATGCCGGAATTTACCATTTTCCTAGGAGACCCCGAGGTGCTGGTAGGGTTGTTCCTTGGTGGCATCTTCCCGTTTCTGGTGGCTGCCATCACGATGACTGCGGTGGGCGATGCCGCCTTTGCCATGATCCACGAGATCCGCCGCCAGTTCCGCGAGATACAGGGCCTGCTGGAAGGCAAGGCCGAACCCGATACGGCGCGCTGCGTCGACATCGCCACGACCGAAGCCTTGAAAAAAATGATATTGCCCGGGGCGCTCGCCATAATCGCCCCGCCGGCGGTCGGTTTTCTTATTGGACCGGAAGCACTCGGCGGCATGCTGGGCGGGGCTCTGCTCGGAGCGGTGCTCTTGGCGCTTACCATGGCCAACGCCGGGGGCGCCTGGGACAACGCCAAAAAATACGTGGAGAAGGGCAACTACGGCGGCAAAGGCTCCGAAGTGCATCGAGCCACCGTCGTGGGTGACACCGTGGGCGATCCTTTCAAGGATACTTCGGGTCCATCCATGAACATTCTGATCAACGTCATGGCCATCATAAGTTTGGTCATCGCACCTTTGCTGGCTTGATCACGTTTTGGTCGTGTCAACCTCGACTGACTCGGCTGCATTACACAACCGAGGGTTCGAATGATTCCGACGGGGCACAAAGATGCCGAACCGAATACCGACTGTTAAATTATTTGACGTTCATGCAGGAGTAATTTTTACCGAACCAACCAAAAATAATCTATCCGTCTAATTCACATGCTATTTCTTGAGTTTTGCACGTATTTTGCGATGTATGTTGCGGGTCCTAGACCCATCGCGCCCGGGATTGGGAGGATTGCTACGATACCCGTCAAGTCGTGCGTTCTACCGCGGGCCGAGTACCAAGTTCGCGGTCCCCACTCCCAGGCTGGCCGCGGTGCATACAAGCCGCTGCCAACTAACAATAACATGAACACCCCCCTACAATTCCGGCCGGCGCAAGCCGGCTTTTTTTTTCGGACCAACCGGCCACGATCAAACAGAACCCCACCACTCAATTTCCCTCGAATCGCGGGAGCTTTTTGTCCGCCATGCATCGGCGCAACCGAGCGTAGCTCGGTAGCCCGTTTTCATAGGGCGGATAATCTTCGCCGGCAATGAGCGGACGCAGATAGCGGCGGCACGGCGCAGTGATGTGCAGGCCGTCCTCGCTAATATACTCGGCAGGCAACTTGCGCTCTACGTTGGCGACCTCGGCAAGCCGCGCCTCGCCCACTTGCCATCGATAGGGATCGTCGCTTAGCCGTGTGATGGTAGGCATAACGGCGTTTTTGCCGGCCAAGGCAAACTCGACCGCGGCTTGCCCCACGGCGTAGGCTTGCTCGACGTCCGTGCGGGAGGCGATATGGCGTGCCGCGCGTTGGAGGTAATCGGCGATGGCGTAATGGTACTTGTAGCCTAAAGCATCGTTGATCAGGCGCGCGATCACGGGCGCCACGCCGCCGAGCTGAGTGTGGCCGAAGGCATCCTTACCACCACCCTGGTCAGCGAGGAATGCACCGTCAGCATTCCGAGTACCTTCCGAAGCCACTACCACGCAATAGCCAAGTTCCTGTACCGTTTGTTCGACGCGGGAGAGGAACCGCTCCCGGTCAAACGGAATTTCGGGCAGCAGGATGAGGTGCGGCGGCTCGCCAGGGAGCTCTTGAGCCAACCCGGCTGCCGCCGCTATCCAGCCCGCGTGACGGCCCATGGTCTCGAGGACGAACACTTTCGTCGAGGTTTTGGCCATGGAGGCGACATCGAGTCCGGCCTCGCGGGTGGAGACGGCGACGTATTTGGCGACCGATCCGAATCCCGGACAGCTATCTGTCCCCGGCAGGTCGTTATCCACGGTCTTGGGAATGCCGATACAGGTTATCGGATAACCGAGCTGCTCGCCGAGTTGCGCAACCTTATGCGTCGTATCCTGCGAATCGCCACCGCCATTGTAAAAAAAATAGCCGATATCATGCGCGTCGAAGACCTCGAACAAGCGCTCGTATTCGGCGCGATTCTCCTGCAGCCCCTTGAGCTTATAGCGGGCGGAGCCAAAAGCGCCCGCCGGCGTATAACGCAGAGCGGCAATCGTTCGCGCGCTCTCCTGGGAGGTATCGATCAACTCCTCATGTAACGCACCGAGAATGCCGTTGTTGCCCGCAAAAACCGTATTGATCTGGTCGGCGTGGTGCCGTGCGGTCTCGATCAAACCACAGGCCGTCGCATTGATAACTGCAGTAACTCCTCCAGACTGTGCATAGAAGGCGTTGCGCTTAGTCATGGAGACTTCCCCTTTTTTATCCCTTGCTCGAAGATACAATAAACTTGCCGATACGCTGTGCAGGCTGCTCGCAAGCGTTCAGGCGCGCCGTTCTGTCGCGCTCCGATCAAGCATCGTGCGACTCTGCGCCACCTCGTCATCGGGCGTCCTATGTAAATAGCCCCGTGTTAACGGCACGGCCCGGTTGTTCCGAGCCAACTGGAACTGAAATACCACCAAATCACGCCAGCGGAAAGCCGCCTCGCTGAGCGCGAGATAGAATTCCCACATGCGACAGAAACGCTCGCTCTTTTCAGCCGCCACCTCGGCGCGCGCCCACTGGAAACGCCGTTGCCACTGAGCCAGGGTAAAAGCGTAGTGCAGCCGCAACACTTCCACATCCGTGCTCACCAAACATTGCCGCTCCACTGCGGCCATCACCTCTGACATGGCAGGGATATAGCCGCCTGGAAAGATGTAATGTCGAATCCAAGGATTCGTCAGGCCTGGCGGAGCAATCGATCCAATGGTATGGATAAGCGCTACGCCATCCTCGGTGAGCCGCTCACGCACCGCCCGGAAATAGGCATCGTAATTCCGCGCCCCCACATGCTCGAACATACCGACGCTGACCACACGATCATAGGTTTCGGTGTTCTCCCGATAATCCTCGAGGCGAATATCTACCCACTTCTCCAAGCCCCGCTGCTTGACTCGTTCCCGGGCTACGCGGTACTGCTCACGAGAAAGTGTCAAACCCGTGACCCGAACCTCACAGGTCTCGGCAAGAAAGATAGCCAATCCAGCCCACCCGCAACCGATATCGATTACCCGCTGACCCGGACTTAACAATAGCTTACGACGAATATGCTCCTTTTTCGCCTGCTGCGCCTGCTCGAGCGTCATGCCGCTGTCTGGCCAATAAGCGCAGGAATACTGCATGTCCTCATCCAAAAAACGACGGAACAGCGACACGTCCAAATCATAGTGATGAGCCGCGTTACGCCGGCTGGCGGCGATCCGATTCCATTGCTGAATCGGCTTGATCAGCTTGACCATGGCGCGTCGGAACCAGCTTATCGGCTCGCGGGGGAAATTCCGCATCAACACCTCGAGCAAGGTGATCAACGAGGGAGTGCTCCAGGCCCCATCCATGTAGGTCTGGCCGAGCATGAACTCGGGGTCAGCCGCCACCTTGTTGAGAGCGGAAACGTCATGGATACACCAATGGGCCTGCGGGCTACCGTTACCATAATGCCGCACGGACCCGTCGGGCAGATCAACAACGAGGGAACCCTTACGGATCCGATCTTCCAGCACACTGTCCAGAATCATTGTCTCTACCTCCAAGCAGCTCATCGCCGGAATTAATTATTTTTCTACGGACATTCAACGTATCTCGCAGTGGCGGGTGATCCCCATGCCCGGAACGAGTACCATGCTGACCAACCCGGCGCCTGCAGCCCTACGTTGAGTTTTGGATGCTGTGAACGAATTTTTCAAATCAATGTTTCCTCGCACACGATCATGAGCAAACATATGCCGCCAATTACAACCACAACACGTCAACTATTTGACATCTGCCTGTTGCGAGCTGCACCCCAGGATCTACCCTGCTCTTGGGAAGTGCTGGGGTTGACGTTAACCGCCGGTCTGGGTCTGGGCTATGCTGCGATGTGGGCGTATGGATCGATGCCCAATGCCGTGCCGACGCTGCTCGTCGGGTTGCTGTTTACGCTCGGTTTCATCTACGGCATCCTCGCTTTTCGAGGGCTTCAGATCCGCTTTGTCCAGACAGCGAGCGCGATTTTCGGCACGGACGCCATCATCACGCTGATCAGCTTACCGGTGCTCGCCGCCACCAGTACGGGGCCTGCCCAGGATGCCTATATCCTCTTTGCCATGGCGGGGCTTGGAATTTGGAACCTCCTCGTCATGGGCCACATCCTCCGCCATGCCCTGTCGTTGCCGCTGCCTGGGGGTATCCTGGTTGCACTCGGTTATATCTTCGGCTCCTTGTTCATATCCCAGCTCATCCATGGCTAACTACCGTGCGTGCTAGCATCTGGGCAAGCCTGGGGGGAAGAGCGGCTAATGCACCTGGATATACTCGGGATTGGCGGGACCTTTATGGGCGGTGTCGCGCTGCTCGCCCGCGAGGCCGGGCATACCGTGAGTGGCGTTGACGCAGCCATTTATCCACCCATGAGCAGCCTGCTGGCCGAACAAGGGATCGCTATCCGACAGGGGTATGCCCCCCGGCCACCGAGCCTCATCCCAGACTGTGTCGTGGTGGGCAATGCACTGAGTCGGGGCAATCCCGCGCTGGAGCAGGTGCTCGATCAGCGACTGCGCTACACATCGGGACCACAATGGCTCGCCGAGGAAGTTATGCGCGAGCGCTGGGTATTAGCGGTCACCGGCACTCACGGCAAAACGACTACCAGCAGCCTGCTCACCTGGATACTGGAGTATGCAGGACTCTCACCAGGCTTTCTCATCGGCGGCGTGCCCAGCAACTTCGGGTGCTCCGCCCGGCTCGGCCGCGGTGATCTCTTCGTTATCGAGGGCGATGAGTACGACACGGCCTTCTTCGATAAGCGCTCCAAATTCATTCATTTCCGGCCGCACACCCTGGTTATCAACAACCTCGAGTTCGACCACGCCGATATCTTCCCCGACTTGGCGGCTATTCAGCGGCAATTTCACCATTTGATACGAACCGTGCCCAGCACCGGTCTGATCGTCGCCAACGGCGACGATCAGACCGTCACAGATACGCTCGCGCTCGGCTGCTGGACGCCGGTCATCCGCTTCGGCACCGGAGCCGGCAACGATTGGCGGCTGGAGGCAATCGATGGTGCAAGCGCTAGCGCGGCCCTGACCGGCAAGGGGCAAAATCGGGCAATTACCCTGCCGTTGCCGGGTGAGCACAACGCCCGCAACGTCCTGGCCGCCCTTCTCGCCGCCCGGCATGCCGGGGTTGCACTCGAACAGGGCATCGAGGCGCTGCGCCACTTCCGCGGGGTGCGCCGTCGACTCGAGCTGCGCGGGATTGTGAAGGGTATACAGCTATACGACGACTTCGCCCATCATCCGACCGCGATCGCCGCCACAATCGCCGCTCTGCGCGGACGCCATCAAGGCCGCATCCTGGCGGTGCTCGAACCGCGCTCCAATACCATGCGGCTCGGAGTGCATCGCGACACGCTCGCCGCTTCATTGCACCAGGCCGACCAAGTATTCGTGTATCGACCATGCACGTTGGAATGGAGCCTGGAAGATGCGCTTGCTCCCCTGCCCGGCGAGCGTGCCTTGATCACCGAGGATATGGATTGTTTGATCGATCGCATCACGGCGGCGGCGCAAACAGGCGATGCCGTGCTGGTGATGAGCAACGGCGCTTTCGAGAATATCCACGAGCGCCTGCTCATCGCTTTGCACAACCAACAGCGGCGCAACCGCTAAGAGAGGCTCGATCCGCGCACCTAATCCATCCACCGAGCCGAGCGGAATCGGTCTAAGCGCAGTCCAAAGCGAGCGAAATCACAGGCTGGCAAATGCTCGCTCGGCGGCAGCCAAAGTATGATTGAGCGCCTGTTCGTCGTGCGCCGTGGAGAGAAAACCGGCCTCGAACGCGGAGGGTGCCAAGTATACGCCTTGTTCAAGCAAGCTATGGAAAAACCGCCTGAAGCGCTCCACGTCGCACTCCGAGACCCGCTGAAAGTCGGTGACCGCATCCGCCTTGGTGAAGAAAAGCCCGAACATGGTACCGACCTGATTGGTCGCGAAAGGCACACCGGCGCTGCTGGCTCGCTCACGCAAACCCTCGACGAGAGCGCGCGTCGCAGCCACGGCGGAATCGAACGCCTGAGCGCGAGTCAACACGTCCAACGTGGCAAGGCCCGCGGCCATCGCGACCGGGTTACCCGATAGAGTACCGGCCTGATACACGGGTCCGAGCGGGGCAAGGCATTCCATGATCTCGCCTCGCCCGCCCAGGGCACCGACCGGCATGCCGCCGCCGATCACCTTTCCCAGACAGGTCAGATCGGGGGTAACCGAATAGTGTGCTTGAGCGCCACCTAACGAAACCCGAAAGCCGGTCATCACCTCGTCGAAGATCAGCAGCGAGCCGTTCTGATCGCAGAGTCCGCGCAGGCCGGCAAGAAAGCCCTCGACAGGGGGCACACAGTTCATATTGCCAGCCACCGGCTCGACGATCACCGCAGCGATCTCTTGGCTGTATTTGTCGAAGACCTTGGTCGCTGCCGACAGGTCATTATACGGCACGGTAATGGTCTGCTGCGCTACGGCATGTGGTACGCCCGGCGATCCCGGGATGCCAAGCGTCAGAATGCCTGAGCCGGCTTGGACCAATAAACTATCTACATGGCCATGGTAGCACCCCTGAAACTTGACGATTCGTTCCCGCCCCGTGAAACCCCGAGCCAAGCGCAACGCGCTCATCGTAGCCTCGGTGCCGGAGCTGACCATCCGCAGCCGATCGATCGAGGGAAGCAACGCTTTGATCCGCTGGGCAAGGTGCGTCTCGAGTTCGCAGGGCGCGCCGAAGCTCAAACCGCGGGCTACGGCATCGCAGACGGCCGCCACCACCTCCGGGTGGGCATGACCGACCGCCAGGGGGCCGTATGACAACACATAGTCCACGTAGCGCCGACCATCGACATCCTCGATCCATGCCCCCTCGCCACGCCGGATGAACACGGGCTCGCCACCGACCGCGCGGAAAGCCCGCACAGCGGAGTTGACTCCACCGACCAGGTGGTTCTGCGCTTCGACAAAAAGTTCGTGCGAACGATTCATGGGCAAGTCACTTCCTGCTTTAAGCGTTGTCCGGACCGGGTGCGAGTCGTGCCCCCGCTCAGGCGCTCGAGCCGCCTCGAACGCGGTCCACTTTAACCCGTAGGACTCAATCGTCAAACAAGCACGCAATCCGCCGGGCGGCGGAAGCCGGATCCGGCACACCAAACACCCCGCTGATAGCTGCCACGGCATCGACGCCCGTAGCAACCACCTGCCGAGCGTTGTCTGGCGTTATACCTCCGATGGCCACAATCGGTAAGGCCAGGACTTTCCGCGCCGCAACCAACAGCTCCAGCGGGGCACGCACGGCGCGGGGCTTGGTGGGCGAGGGAAATACGCTGCCGAAGGCGACATAATCGGCTCCGCCGGCCGCTGCTGCCCGGGCCCGGGCCAGGTCGCCGTAACAGGAGATACCGATGATCGCCGCAGGCCCCAACCGAGCTCGGGCAGCGCTCAAGGATAGATCATCGCGTCCAAGATGAACCCCGTCTGCCGCAACGGCAACCGCCAGCTCGACGTCGTCGTTGACGATGAACACCGCCCCATACGCTCGGCACAGGGCGGCGAGCCGCAGCGCCTCTTGCCGGCGTTGCGGGCGGGCGGATTTCTCTCGATACTGCAACAGACGAGCACCGCCGCTCAGTACGGCCTCGACCCGCGCGGGCAAATCCTGCGGTCGCTGCAATCCCGAATCGGTGAGGGCGTATAGCCCATGCAACACCCGGCGATGATCGGCGCTCATTGGTCACTCGTTGATATGAGCTCAGTGCGTATAGTTTGCATCCTATAGCGCACATACAGGGTTTTCGCTACTGCGGTCATGGCGTAGAGTATCGTCGCTTCCACGACTAGGAACGAGCGAGCGGCGCAAACGATGGTACAAGCGATCGAGTATAAAGCCTACATGTGTGTCATTTGCGGCTGGATTTACGAGGAAGAAAAGGGGCTACCCGAGGCTGGAATCGAGCCTGGAACCCGCTGGGATGACATCCCAGAGGACTTTGTCTGCCCAGAATGTGGCGCCACCAAAGAAGACTTCGAGATGATCGAGGTTTGAAATACATCCAGTCTGGCACGGAGGGCCCGGCGCCACACTGACCGGTCGTTGACAACCTCAGCAAGAGTCGACGATCTCTCCCAAGAACCACGGGGCAAACCGATTCAATTGGCATGAGATGTGCTGTATCGGTCCGGCAACTCGGTTGCCACTGCGCGCCTTGAGCCGCAGCCATCCTTAATCCTTACTATTATTATTTTTCAGCACCCTGCTAAAACTGGAGGATTATCGCGGCCACCGCGAATGCAGCCACGACGCCGATGAGCGCAAGCCATTTCCATGTCAGCCAGGAGGCTGACGAATCGAATGAAGACACTCGCCCCCCAGCCGGGGGTTCGGTAAAGGCGTATTGCCGAGCTACAACCGCCGTGTGACGCCGCTCCACCTGCTCGGTCACATCGAGCCCCATCATCAATACTTCGGCCTCGCTATCGCTAACCGTGTCCGGTTCCGCAGCCAATCCGGGCGGGCTGCACTCGGGATCTGAGGCATCCAATGAACGATCTTCCGTAACGCTGAGAAACTCGTCGGCCATATCCGCAGAGGCTGCGAGCGGCACATTGCCCCAACCGGCCGCCGGATCCACCTCATGGGTGGTATTTGCCGGCTTAGCCAACGGGCTCGGATTGGCCAAGTACTCGGGATGCAGGCTGGATTGTCCCGCCGCCTCCGCCCGCCGCCGCCGATCCTCCGAAAGCTTGAGGGCTCGTTTGACCCGACTAATCAGTTGGCGGTGTTCTTGCGCAACCCGCCCCTTGATTTCCTCCTGTTGGCGCCAATTGTACTCGAGCTGGCGATGCTCCTCACGCTCACGCTCGAACTGCCGGCGCAAATCATGGAGCTCCCGCTCGAGGCGTTCGGCTTCCTCTTCTGCAGTTTTCCAGGCAATGTTGGCGGCCTCGCGATGGCGATCGACTTCGGCACGGGCCTGCTGCGCGCTCTGCTGCTCCAACTCATGCAAGCTCTGCTGCAACTCGCGATAGCGCCGCAGCGCATGGTCTGCTTCGGCTCGAGCCGCCTTGTACTCGGCTTTTAGGTAAACAACTTGATCTTCTGCCCGTTTGCGTCGGCTGACCTCGGCCGCCTGAAGACGAATCGTCTCTTCTTCAGCCCGCCGACGCACCGCCTCGAATTCGCCGCGGTAATAATCAGCCACCTCTTCGGCACGCAACTGGGCCTTTTCAAGTTCTTTACACAGACGCGCAAACGCTTCCTCCCGAGCCTCTCGCTCGGCTTCGAGCGCACCACTCGCCCTTGTGTTGTGCCCCGCAGCCAACCCCGTTTTCTCTCGTTTCACCGCTCTCTTGCTGCAACCGAGCCGTTACCGATAACCCTCGCAGTCGAGATCCACCTCACCTTGGGCGGCATCGACGCGAATGACCGACGTCTTAATACGTCCATCGGCATAAAGCTGTAGCCAGCGGAATCCAGGTGGCACAGCATCAATGGTAAATTCCTGCTGACCGGGCTTGAACTGTACGCAGGTCGACGGACTCGCGAGCAAGCGCACACCGCGGCGGACGGTCTCAAACTCCTGATGCACATGCCCCCAAACGACGCCCTGGACCTGTTCATAGCGATCCAGAATCTCGAACAATTCATGGCCATTGTCCACCGCGATGCGATCGATCCAGTCGCAACCAATAGCGACGGGATGATGGTGCAAACAGACCAGAGCATGGTGCTCAGGATACGAAGCCAGGCACTGCTCAAGCATCTGCAGCTGCGATCTAGCTAAATGTCCGGCCGCGCTTCCGGCCCGGGAGGAGTCCAACATGACGAACTGCCAAGGCCCCAGCAAAGCGCTGCCCGACCAGGTCACACGTCCGGCGCTGAAAATACGGCGCATGATGGCTGCATCGTCGTGGTTGCCCGGTATCACCAACGTGCGAACCGCCAGGTCCTCGAACTGACTCTTGAAGCGGCGATAGCCGCTCTCCGAACCATCGTGCACCAAATCACCCGTTGCCAGAATCAGGTCCACAGGCCAAAATTCACCCAAGACCTTTTCCATGACCTCAGCATAACTGCGCTCCGTATCGACTCCGACCAACTGACCCGAGAGATCAGCAAACAGGTGCGTATCGGTTATCTGCAGTACCCTTAGGCTCCCAATGCCGCCAGCGCGCCGCTCTGCTGTGGTAGCCTCGATCACGGCCATCGTATGCCCCTGGTTATATCCTGTCGTTGTGGATAGATAATCGTTAGTATAGGAATCGCCTGAACGGCAAAATGCCAGGATCGTCACAACCTCTGCAGCACACTCCCGGCCATGAGCAATCGAACCCTGCAACTCTCCAGCGAGCTTCACACCTACCTCTTGTCGGTGGGGATGCGAGAAGCCCCCATCCAGCGCCGTCTTCGGGAGGAGACAGCACGGCTGCGCGAAGCCAACATGCAGATCGCCCCCGAGGAAGGAGCATTGTTAGCGCTGTTGGTGCGCGTGCTCAACGCACGCAACATCCTTGAGATCGGCACTTTTACCGGCTACAGCGCCTTGGCGATGGCGTTGGCACTGCCCTCCGGGGGCCGCCTCCTCACCTGCGATCTCAACCGCGAATGGACCGATATTGCCCGCCGCTACTGGCGCGAGGCCGGCGTAGCTGAACGCATCGAGCTTCGGCTGGGCCGCGCAGTGGATACTCTGCGCTCCCTGCGGCTGGAATCCATGGCGAACCAATTCGATATGGCATTCATCGATGCCGACAAAAAGGCCTATTGCGATTACTACGAGCACGCCTTGGAGTTGGTGCGCCCCGGTGGATTGTTGATCATCGATAATACGCTTTGGGCTGGCCGAGTCGTGGAGCCTGGAGAAACGGACCCGAACACGCTGGCAATTAGGGAGTTCAACCGCGCTTTGCACGCTGACGAGCGGGTCGAGCTGTGCTTGGTCCCTATCGCCGATGGCGTCACCCTAGCCCATAAACGCCACCCCACCTGAACACTTACCGCAAAAGCCAGACGGCACGGGCGCATTCAAGTATTGTCGCGGCACTGAGCGTGCCCATTGAAACGGCACCGGCTGAGGGGCGACCCATCCGGGCCGCCAACCCCCACCCGGCGATCTGCCCGTTGACACGTTTGGTTCACGATCAAAAGTCAAGCCGTAGTCCAAGCAGCGCGCCGGCATCGAAAGTGTGAGTTTCGTTGCGCTGATCATCGCCGATGCGAACAGTACGCACCCCCAAATAGACATTGGCATGCCGCAATATGAGGTATTCTGCTCGCAACGCCCCCTCGAAATAGCGTTCGACCTCCCCGATCGAGCTCACCGCCGGTGCATAGTAGATATGAGCGCCAATCCCGAAACGGTTGAAGGTCGGCCATGTATATCTGACTTTGCCACCCAATGCCAAGGCCGCCCCCTCGACGTTAGGATCGTCTGCGTTGACAAACAGCAGCTTCCCACCCACACCAAGCTCCAGCGCGCCACGGCCAGGCTCCGGGACATCGACTAAATGTAAAGCCGCGCCTAGGACATCCCCATCGTCTATGTGATGCAGCCAGCTGCCACCCACCTCCAGACCAGAGCTGGACAGCTGCTGAGCCAGTCCGGCACGCACGGCATGGCGGCTGAGATTCACGTCCAAAGAGGTTGCCGCAGCGCACGTGGCAACCAGCATTAGCAATAGCGACAAGCCCATGAGACGAAACCGCATTTAAGCACTCCTTTTTTACCCGGGCCTTCTTTGCTTTAGATGGCGCACAAGCTTTAGCGTCGATTCCTGCACTGGCTAGCGCAAGGACGCACTGGTTTGCCAGCCAACCGAGCAGAGATTAATTCTGGACCGAATCAGCCGCCTTGGAACAAAACGCAGCGATGGCATTATGACTTAAACTCCACTCAGCGCCTGCGGTTTGGTTAGCAAACCGAGGTAACCCGCATGCCCCCTAAATGCCGTATCAGCGGCCAGTGGAAAATATTGCTCTGACGTGTGCTTGAAAGCCCTGCCGCTGCACCCTACTCTCTGTAGTGTGGGTAGTAAGCATTAGAGGGTTTAGGAAAAGTCAGCTGCAATAGCAGCCACCCGCTGGGCATTCTGGAGACAAGCTATGCGTAGGCTATATTTCTTGCTCCCCAACGTGGAGACGACCCGTAACGTTGTCCACGAACTCTTGCTCAATCATGTGGAAGAGCGGCATATACACGTTGTAGCCCGCGAGGGGATACCGCTAGAGGATCTGCCAAAAGCAACCGAGTGGCAGAAATCCGACCTCATTCCCGCAGCGGAGAAAGGCTTGACGGCAGGCGGAATCACTGGTGCGCTGGCCGGGTTGGTAGCGGTGACGGTCCCGCCCGCAGGCTTGGTTATCGGCGGTGGCGCGGTCCTGGCCTTAACGGTCGCCGGAGCAGGCTTTGGTGCCTGGGTGGCCGGGATGATCGGTATCGGTCTTGCCAACTCCCGCCTGGAGAAGTTTCAGGAAGCTGTCGATGCAGGCGAGGTCCTAATGATGGTGGATGTACCCAAGCGGCGCGTCGATGAGATCGAGCAATTGATACGCAGCCATCACGATGATGTCGACATCGAAGGCGTCGAACCCAACATACCGAACTTTCCGTAACGATTTCCTTAACGAGCTTACAGCAGAGAGGGTCTAGCCACGCCGAACCAGGCGATAGACCCTCTCCTGAAGGCGAGGTAAGCCTCGCGCGTGAAAGTGCGGGTAGCGGTTGAGCACATCGGTTGTGCACAGGATTTCGAGCTGAAAGGCTGCACGATAAAGCGTATTTATTTCGGATTCAGGCACGGCGAAAGGAGGCCCGGGCATCTGCTGTTGATCATATTCGAACGTAATTAATAGCATCGATCCACCGGGGCGCAGCAAAGCGGTTAAATGCTCCGCATAACGAACTCGCATGACCGGCGGCAGGGCAACCAAGGAAGCCCGATCGTAGACGGCGTCGATAGCGCCTATAGCGCTTGGTTGCAGATCGAAGATATCCCCTACCAACAGGCTCACACCGGCAGCTGAGCAGCGCAGAAACGGTGGACGATGCTCACAGTGGGCATGCAGGGCGTTTTCTTCGAAGAACTGCTCGGCGGCGTAGCGACTGATCTCCACGCCGAGCACAGAATGGCCTTGAGCACACAACCACATCATATCCCGGCTCTTACCGCAGAGTGGGACCAACACGGTCGCACCGACCGGCACCCCGAGCACGTGCCAATAACGCTGCAGGTAATAATTCACCTCCGTTTGGTGGAAACCGATTTCACCCTGAGCCCACCGCTGTAACCAAAATTCCCGGTTCATTCACACACTCGTCGCCGCCTGATCAGCCCTTGCCCACAAAATCCCTAGAATAGGATTTACAATGTGTGAGCAAAGCCTGCAATACACGAGGCAGGAGCCATCTTTGCATACCCCTTTTGCTCGGCAATACCGGCGACGCCACTATGAAGCCCCAGCATCAAGCGCATGAACGCCTGATCCAGAAGTTGCAACAAGCCGTAGGTCCTGAAGGAGTCGTCTGCGATTCGGCGCGCATGACGCCCTATCTCGAAGAGCGCCGCGGACGCTTCAAGCCACACGCAGCGGCCGTGGTTCTGCCGGCGCAAACCACGGAAGTGGCGGCCGTAGTACAAGCCTGCGCTGAGGCCGATGCGACAATCGTCCCGCAGGCCGGCAATACCGGCTTGTGCGGTGGCGCAGCCCCGCAGGATGCCCATCGACAAATCCTGCTCAATCTGGAGCGCATGAACCGCATACGTGCAGTCGATCGCAGCAACTTCACCCTAACGGCGGAGGCAGGCTGCGTATTGGCTGACGTGCAAGCCGCTGCGGCGGCCGCACACCGCCTATTCCCGCTGAGCTACGCGGCAGAGGATCGTTGTCATATCGGCGGCAATCTAGCCACTAACGCCGGTGGTATGAACGTGCTGCGCTACGGCAATGCCCGCGAACTCGTACTGGGTGTCGAAGTCGTGCTAGCGGACGGTCGTATCTGGAATGGACTGACCCCGTTGCGCAAGGATAATAGCGGCTATGATCTCAAAGATCTGTTCATCGGGTCCGAAGGCACGCTCGGCATTATTACGGCCGCTGTGCTAAAGCTTTATCCCCGACCTCGACAACGCAGCTCAGCCATAATCGGGCTTCTCCAGGTCGAGCACGCGATCGCACTGCTCGATAGGCTGCAAACGACGACCGGGGAAACCTTGGTCGCCTGTGAAATCATGGGCCGCGTCCCGGTAGAATTCGCGCTGCGGCACATACAGGGCTGCCGGGAACCCTTTGCGACGCCTTACCCTTGGTACCTGTTGATTGAACTCACCAGCTCACGCTGGACGGATGAGCTCCCTGGTTTACTGCGCGAGACGTTGCAGCGGGCCGCCGAAAACCGCCTCGTCGCGGAGTGGCGAGTGGCCGAAGGCCACTCGGAAGCCGAGGCGTTATGGCGAATTCGCAAAAGTATCCCGGCCGCGCAAAAACACGAAGGGGGAAGCATCAAGCACGATATATCAGTACCCCTCTCTCGAGTCGCCGAGTTCATCGAGCGCGCGAGCGCGACGCTCATCAAACGCCTTCCCGGCACTCGGCCCTGTCCGTTCGGACATATCGGTGATGGCAACATTCACTTCAACCTGTCACAACCACCGGCGATGGACCCGGAAATATTTCTCGCCCACTGGGATGAGTTCAACCGCATTGTGCACGACATCGTTGCCGATATGGGCGGCTCGTTTGCCGCCGAGCATGGGGTGGGTCGCCTCAAACCACCTGAGGTCGCACGCTATAAATCGGCTGTCGAGATCGATCTGATGCGTCGGCTAAAAACGGCTTTGGATCCCACGGGTATTCTCAACCCCGGAGTCATCATCCCTCCCCCGTGAATAAAAACACCCGGCAATCGGCACGTGCCTCGGCGATCACACGCCTAAACCGCACGGCAACAAGCGGTCCAGTCGTTCATCAGCGCGCCGGGGCACGACGCAGTTGACGTACGAGGCCAGCCAGCCCGCGGCCACCAAAAAAGAGCATAAGACCCAACGTGAAACGGATGCCGGCAGCCGCCAAACTCAGTTGCTCGGGCGAACCATCCAGCTGCGCGTAGTTCAACAGCAACGGCCAAAAAGTAAGCAGAATACCCGGCAACGAATCCGCCATTAAATATAACCCTACGGCCGAATAAGCGATTATCTGTGCGTCACTCACCGTAACGGCATCACCGAGAGCGAGCGAATGGCCGCGCCGTGTTGGCAGCACCCAATCGGCAATGCGTCCCACACAAACCCATAGCAAGCCCGCCACCATAAGACACAGCAACACCCCCAACAGAGTGCTTGTGCCGTTTATCGGCTCTGCAGCCGGTACGAGCTGCTGTCCTCCGAAATCCGACTGCAGCAGCGAGAACAGCGCTTGTAGGGCGATGAAAAGCGCAAACAACCTTATACCCAGCACCGCCAAACCGCGATTGGTCATGCCATCCCCCTTAACATATGAACCACTTAAGTGACTCATCGGCCAAGATCACGCTGACTCGATACCCTGACCTGGCTGCCACACACATAAGCCTATGAGCGCCATTAACGTAGTGCGCCTCAGCGCGTCACGACGGACGGCATTTTGTGGCAAGGAGCAATAATTTTGAAAAAGACGAGCTTGGGCGCTGGACTCGGCTATGCCAACGCCCCGACAACGCCGCAGTGCTCATCCGCAAAGGCGCACAACAGCCACCGGGTAAGCCCATGATTTAACGAGTGTATATGGGGAAAGCCCCCACCGGAAACGCTCAAAACGTACGCTCCGTGCTCGCCCTACAAGTCATTGTCCGATCAGTCATCGATATCAAGTTGCGCGCGAGTTGTACGGTTGTCATGGGTGGAATCCGGCCGATCGGCGCGAGACTGATGCCTATCGGGAAGCACCCGCGGTGACCGTGCCAGTGCCGATGGATTTCGATCCACATCCGCTCGAGATGCTGCAATGAGCGCTCCGCGACCCGCTCCGGATCACGCGCCAGCCACGCCTCCAGCTCCGCGGAGAGGCTCACGCCCAACCAATGGAGAAAACGGATATTCCGCTGCGACTGGACCGGGCACAAGGTGAGCAGCAAAGTGGGAGGAGCTCCACCACTTGGCAGAGCGAAGGTTTGGAGATCGTCGAGCAAACCCGTGAACTCCCGGGCATGGTAGACGATTTGCGTGGTGAAGAAATCCGCACCCGTAGCCAGCTTCCGTGCCATACGCTGGGCTTCTTGCGCACGGGTAGGAATACAGATATTTCCAACCCGCAGCTCACAATCGTCGATCACGCGGTGCACCAACTCATTGCTCTCGGGAACCGACGGGCCGGGATAACATTCACCCGACTTCTCGCCACCGACCAGCACGAATTGGCGTATGCCGTATTCTTCCCACGTCTGCCGGAACCACTCAGCTTGGCGCTCCCAAGCCAAATGGACAACGACACGATTGATAATACAGTTGAGGCCAAAATCCTCTTGAATACGTTTCGCGAGTTCGCGCGGCTCGAGACGCGGCTCAAAGGGCTTGAGCCGCTCGCCTTTCTTGCTCTTGGAGCTCTCCGGTCGAATCTCGGGGACATTCACTCCATCGAGTCCCACAGCCCCGTGGATCGCATCGATCTTCTCCAGGACTGCATCGATGCCAGCCGCACCTTCCCGAAGCAGCGGTGGCACAGCTTCTAAGTATATGGGTACTGACCGATCAGTCACGGTCTTCGGCAAGCTCACGAGCCCCCCTTCGTTTTACCGTCTTGGTTATCCGCTTAATCCTAACCCGGCATTTGCGATGCGCGTTTTCCCCATCCGCTGCCATACGGTCAAGGTCATCCGGTACCAAAAAGCGCTCGCAGTTTCTCCCCAGGGTCGGGCATCCGCATACAGGCCTCACCGATGAGAAAGCAATGCACGCCGTGCGCGCGCATGTGTTCAACTTCCTCGGCAGTGAGAATGCCGCTCTCGGTAACGAGCAGCACATCGGATGGCACCTTCTCGCGCAGCCTGAGCGTGGTCTCGATATCCGTCTCAAAGCTGTGCAAATCCCGATTGTTGATCCCGATCATTCGAGGATGGAGTGCAAGCGCTCGTTCCAACTCCTGCTCCGAATGAACTTCCACCAGCACATCCATTCCCAATTCCCGAGCCAGAATATAGAGTTCCAGCAGAGTCGCATCCCCCAGCGCCGCCACGATCAGCAGGATGCAGTCCGCACCCAGCGCGCGCGATTCGTAGACCTGGTAGGCGTCGATGATAAAATCCTTGCGCAGCGTAGGCAGTGTGGAAGCGGAGCGGGCGATCTGCAGATCATCATCGCAACCCTGGAAGAAATCTTCGTCGGTAAGCACCGACAGGCAGGTTGCACCGGCCCGGTGATAACTGCGGGCAATGCCTGTCACATCGAACTGCGCACGCAACACGCCTTTACTGGGCGAGGCCTTTTTAAGCTCGGCTATTACGCCCGGCCGCCCGGCATCGACCTCACGACGTAAGGCGGTTAGAAAACCCCGCGGCGCCGGTGCATGCTCCACCCGTTCGCTAAACGCTTTGAGCCCGAGCTGCTCACTACGCTCGGCTATGATCTCGGCTTTGCGCCGCAAAATTTTTCTGAGCACATCCGGGGTATCGCTCGGAACTCCCATATAACCGGTCCTCTCCCCACGCTCCAGTCGTGGCACCGCAGCCTATACTGCAGCATCGCCCCGGGCCAGTGGCCCACTCCCATACGGCAATGCGCTGCGATAACCTGCAAGCGCTCGGCTGGACAGTCGATTAGTCAGCCGTGTGCTGATTCTTTAAGCTGATTAGTATACTCGACGAATTTACCCAGCTTATCCCAGGCGGCTCCGCTCGCCAGGATTTCCCGGGCTCGCTCGACCCCGCTCGCAAGGCTCTGCGTCAGCCGAGCCACATAGATCGCCGCCCCGGCGTTGAGGGTAAGGATATCGGCCGCAGGCCCGGGGTGTCCTTCGTAAACCCGGCGGATGATGGCCAAGCTCTCCGCTGCGGTGCCATCATCCGCCGGGAGAGCTTGGCCATCATCCGCCGGGATGATGGCCAAGCTCTCCGCTGCGGTGCCGACCCGGATGGCCTCGAGAGGCGCCCGCCCGATGCCATACTGCTCTGGCTCAAGGGTATATTCCCGCACCTCACCGCCGTCGAGCTCCGCAACGTGCGTGGTAGAATTGATACTGATTTCGTCGAGGCCGTCAGCCGCATGTACGACCATGACTCGCCGGCTACCCAGTGCACGCAACGCCTCGGCGATTGGGCGCACCCAATGTTCGCTGAATACACCGAGCAACTGGTGCGGCGCCCCAGCCGGATTGGTTAAGGGGCCGAGCAGATTGAACAACGTGCGCACACCCATTTCCCGCCGCGGGCCGATGGCGTGTCGCATGGCCGAATGATGCCTAGGCGCAAACAGAAAGCCGACCCCGATACGGTCGATGCAATCAGCGACCTGCTCGGGGCCGAGATTCAGGTTGGCCCCCGCCGCCTCGAGCACGTCCGCGCTTCCACAAGCGCTGGAGACCGAACGGTTACCATGTTTAGCCACCTTGCCACCAGCGGCGGCCACCACGAAGGCGGTGGCCGTGGATACATTGAACGTCCCCTTGGCGTCCCCGCCAGTACCGCAAGTATCGACCAGGTGAGTCGGATCGACCACGACACGGGCGGCAAGCTCGCGCATGACCTCTGCCGCCGCAGCAATCTCCTCCACCGTCTCGCCCTTCATGTGCAGCCCGACCAGAAACCCGCCGATCTGCGCCGGCGTGGCTTCCCCGACCATAATCGCGCGCATCACCGCCCCCATCTCGCGGCGGCTGAGATGCTGGTGGCGCATCACGGTGCGGATCGCTGCCTGAATATCCATTCAGCAACCCCGCTCCCCTCGCCAGAACACGACTCTCATGGTATCAAGCGGCCTGACGAGGCGGCGCAAGAAAATTGCGTAGCAGATCATGCCCTGCCAGGGTCAGGATCGACTCGGGGTGGAACTGCACTCCCTCCACCTCCAGCGATCGATGCCGAACCCCCATGATCTCCTCCAGCGTGCCATCGGCATTCTGCGTCCAGGCCGTAACCTCCAGACAATCCGGCAGAGTATCGCGGTCAAGCACTAACGAGTGATAACGGGTCGCCTGCAATGGATTCGGCAACCCGCTGAAAACACCGTACCCATTGTGGTAGACATCCGAGACCTTGCCATGCAGCACATGAGTAGCGTGCACCACTTGAGCGCCGAAGGCCTGGCCAATGGTTTGGTGACCCAGACAAACACCGAGCAAAGCGATACGCCCGGAGAAGGAACGTACAACCTCCAATGAGATACCCGCCTCGTTAGGGGTGCAGGGTCCGGGCGAAATGACAATACGCTGCGGCGCTAGCCGTTCAATCTCGTCGAGCGTGATTGCATCGTTGCGGTAGACCCTCACATCGGCGCCGAGCTCACCCAAATACTGCACAAGGTTGTAGGTAAAAGAGTCGTAATTATCGATCATCAGCAGCATGGTGCCACCTTCAACTATCCAGCCCAGCCTCCGCCATAGCAACGGCACGGAACAGCGCGCGCCCCTTGTTCAGAGTCTCTTCCCATTCCAAACGCGGCACCGAGTCGTGCACCACTCCACCGCCAGCCTGGATATGAACACGGCCGTCTTTTACCACGGCGGTGCGAATGGCGATCGCCACATCCATATTGCCGGACCATGATAGGTAGCCCACGGCGCCGGCGTAGATGCCGCGCTTGACAGTCTCGAGCTCATCGATGATTTCCATCGCCCGAATTTTAGGCGCCCCGGAAAGGGTTCCCGCGGGGAACGTCGCCCGCAACACATCCATGGGCCCCAGGGCCGCGCGCAACCGCCCGGTCACATGCGAGACGATGTGCATGACATGGGAGTAACGCTCGATGGTCATCCGGTCCGTAACCCTCACGCTACCGACCGTACTGACCCGACCCACATCGTTGCGCCCGAGATCGATCAACATCAAATGCTCGGCGAGCTCTTTCGGATCGGCCAGCAGCTCCTGCTCCAGCGCCAGGTCTTCCTCCTCCGTGGCCCCCCGCCGCCGCGTACCGGCAATCGGCCGCACCGTGATCTCACCCTCCTCGAGGCGGCAAAGTATCTCCGGAGAGGAGCCGGCAATCTGGAAGGTCTCAAGATCAAGAAAGAACATATAAGGCGAAGGATTGGTGCTGCGCAGCGCCCGGTAAAGATCGAGCGGGTGCCCGCGGTAAGCTGCGGTCATACGCTGCGACGGCACGACTTGCATGCAATCGCCGTTGACAATGTAATGCTTGATGCGCTGCACGACCGATTCGTACTGAAGCTGCGTGAAATTCGAAGCGAAATCCTCCTCGGCAACCTGGTATCGCGACTCGCCTAGGCGGTAACGGTTTACCCCGCCGCGCAGACGCTCGGCCAGCTCGGCGAGCCTCGATTGGCCGCGGCTGAAAGCATTGCGCTGCGCAGGGTCGACATGAACCACCAGGTAGAGCTTGCCGGCCAAATTATCGAATACCAAAACTTCCTCTGAAACCATGAGCAGAATGTCCGGAACACCCAAAGGATCGGGGTTCGGACAGGGCCCAAGACGAGGCTCAATATAGCGGACCGTATCGTAACCGAAATAACCGACCAACCCACCCAGAAAACGCGGCATGTGCGGGAAATCCGGGGACGGCGCCGCCTTGACCCCATGTTGGAAACGCGCAATCCATGCTAACGGGTCGCTGACGGTATGGCTCTCGACGACCTGACCGTCTCGAACGATTTCCGCCCGCTGCCCAAACACCCGGAGAAAAGTGCGACAGGGCCCGCCGATGATCGAATAGCGTCCCCATTTCTCACCGCCCTGAACCGATTCCAGCAGGAAGCTATACGCTCCTTCGGCAAGCTTCAGGTAAGTTGACAGGGGAGTGTCAAGGTCGGCCAAAATTTCGCGAACAAGCGGGATACGATTGTATCCAGCCTCTTTCAGGCGATCGAATTGTCTCTGCTCCATTGCCACCACCAACAGGGCTGGTTTTGCGAAAGGCGTAGCTACCTATAAGGACGCCATCGCTCGTGCAGCGCCTGCTGTGCGTCGTTATCGTACGTGGTGACCGTCAGCCGCATTCGTCTGCTTTGTTGCCTTCGAGTAAAGCCGGCAGCTCAACCAGCGATTGAATCATCAAATCCGGTGCCGTCCAAAAGAGTTCATCACGGTGATTGTATCCGTAGGGCACACCGATTACGCCCAATCCCGCCCGCCGTGCGGCTTCGACATCGGTCATCGAATCACCCACCATAATCGCTTGTTGGGGGATACCCCCGCACAAACGGACAGCCTGTAGCACCGGCTCCGGGGCCGGCTTCTGCTCGGTGACAGCATCCCCCGTTACCACGGCCTGGAACGCATCGCGCAGGCCAAGCGACTCCAAAAGCGGCTCCGTGAACCGCGCCGGTTTATTGGTCACCACCCCCAGGCGTAAGCCACGCTCAACCAACTCATCGAGGGCCTCGACCACACCTGGATAAGGCAAGGTGCGGTCGGCAAGATGGCCGGCGTAATAATCCAGGAACAACCGCGAAGCCGACTCGAACAGCTCCTGCTCATCACCGCTAGCGGCGGCGAGCGCGCGCTTGATGAGATGGCTCACCCCGTGGCCGATCCAGGTCCGCACTCGCGCTTCACCAACCGTTGGGAGGCCGAGGCTCTCGAGCATGTGATCCGCGGCCGCCGCCAAGTCGGGGGCGGTATCCACTAACGTGCCGTCGAGATCGAACAATACGACACGGACGTCTGAAAACATTGTTCTATTCAAGATAGTTGCACTCAAGCCGTCACCTTTGCCAGTTCGGCGCGCATCTCGGCGATCACCTGTCGATAATCCTCCACACCAAAGATCGCCGAGCCGGCCACGAAAGTATCCGCACCCGCCTCGGCCGCGGCACGAATGTTATCGGTTTTGATGCCGCCGTCAATTTCCAGCCGTATCGGACGCTGGCTTGCGTCGATGAGCGAACGGGCTTCACGCAGCTTATCCAGAGCCGAGGGAATGAACGCTTGCCCCCCAAAACCCGGATTCACCGACATGATCAGTACCATGTCCAGCTTGTCCAGAACGTAGCGCAAATAATCCAATGGCGTTGCGGGATTGAACACCAAACCGGCGCGGCAACCGTTGTCGCGGATGAGTTGTAGCGTGCGGTCGATATGCTCGCTCGCCTCAGGGTGGAAGGTAATCCAGCTGGCACCGGCCTTAGCAAAGGCCGGCACGATACTGTCCACCGGCTTCACCATAAGGTGGACATCGATGTCGGCGGTAATGCCTTCATCCCGCAAAGCCTTGCAGACAACTGGACCAATGGTGAGGTTAGGGACGTAATGATTATCCATTACATCGAAGTGCACCATGTCCGCGCCCGCATCCAGCACCCGCCGAACCTCGTCGCCTAAACGGGCGAAGTTAGCGGAAAGGATGGATGGTGCCACCTTAAAATCCCGCATAGCGTATTCACTCCGAACTCGCTGCTCCCTAAGGGTAGGGTACTCTACCTTAATCGCAACTAATTTTCAGCCGCGCCCGCCGAGCGGTTATCGCCCGTGGGACAGGTCCTTCTCCGACCAAACCGAGGTGCCGCAGCGGCTCTGCGATGATACGCATTATCACGGTGCTCACCAGCAACTGGATCCAGGGAATGCTCCGGGGCTTAAAGGCTCGTCACCGACCCCATTAGCGCATTTGCGCCCGGAGCAATGACCGCGAGCCAAACCGAGAATCCGCTCCAGTAAGAGGTCTACCTGCCCACTTGGCGCAGGCAGAGTATGTTTCCGTTACGCCCGCCCGAGCCCCGCAACAGAACTGAGCGTGACGCGCAGATCAGACCCGGAGCGAATCGCCCCTTTTCGGTAAGCCTATAAGCCCGACCAGCGAACACGAGCCTCGGCGGGCGGCAATGGAGGGGCAAAAAAATAGCCTTGTACGATAAGCTCCGGCCACCGACGCAGAAAACGCGCTTGACTTTCGCTCTCGACCCCTTCCGCAACCACGCCCAGACCGAGGCTGCGCGCCATAGCAATGATCGCACCCGCGATGGCCCTATCATCGCTACCACCTGCGACATCCGCTATAAAGCTGCGATCGATCTTGAGCGCGGATACCGGAAAGCGCTTCAAATAAGCCAGAGATGAGTAGCCGGTGCCGAAATCATCCACCGAGATGCCTGCGCCGAGTTGCTTTAGGGCCGCCAGGCTCTCGTGCACCACGGCAGTGTGATCCATGAGCAAGGTTTCGGTGAGTTCGAGTTCCAATACCGAGGCTGGCAGACCGCTGGCGAGCAGTGCCCGTTCAACCGACCGAGCAAACCCGGGATGACGGATCTGCTCGGCGGAAACATTCACGGCCAAACGCAACGGACGCCCGAGGTCGTTGGACACGGCGACCAGAAATCGGCAAGCCTCGTGCATTATCCATTCACCAACGGGCACGATCAGCTTGGTCTCCTCCAGCACCGGAATGAACTCGCTCGGCGCGATCAGCCCACGTTGCGGATGCCGCCACCGCAACAATGCCTCGAGCCCGATGATTCTATGACCCCTTACCTCGACCAAGGGCTGGTAATAGAGGATGAATTCCTGGCGCTCCAAGGCATGGCGCAGCTCAGCTTCCAGCCGCAGGCGCTCGGAGACACCACCTTCAAAAGCGGTGCTGTAGAAACAAAAGTTATTACGGCCCTGCGATTTCGCGCGGTACATCGCGATCTCGGCCTTACGCAACAAATCTCCGGCTTCGTCACCGACACAATCATAGACGGCGAAACCTGCACTGGCCGTGACGAATAATTCATGCCCGGCAATAAAAAAAGGCTGCGAGAGGGAATCCAGCATGCTTCTTGCCAAGATTTTGATTTCGTTGGCGGTATAGTTACCCTCGATCAGCAGCGCAAACTCATCTCCATTGAGGCGAGCCAGCGTGTTTTCATCACACACATGCCGTTTGATGCGCCGCGCAATCTCGCGTAGCACATCATCACCGGTGCGATGGCCCAGCGTCTCATTGAAATCCTTAAACCGATCGATATCGATGTAGCCCAGCACGAGGCTATTCTCTCCGCGCACACAGCGTGCCGCAGCAACCCTAAGCCGATCGGTGAAAAGCGCTCGATTGGGCAACCCCGTCACCGGATCAAAATTGGTCAGATGCCGCAATCGGGCTTCGCGCTGCTGATCTTCGGTAATATCATGCACCTGCAGCAGGGCCATTGGCTCGCAGAGATCTTCGAGCGGAATCACGCTCACCACGGCCGAGAAACCACTGCCATCCCCGCCCATCCCCCATAGGGGCAGTTGCTCCTGGCAACGCAACCGAAGGGTGTCGGTAATCAGCCCGGTCACGGTGCGTGCGGCCGTGCTCATATCAGGCATCGGCATACTGAGCAGTTGCTCCACACTATTGCCGAGCGCCTTGCTGCGCGGCTGTCGAAAAAGCCACTCGCCGCTGCTGTTGACGAACCGTACAATCCCCCAGCTGTCTACTAACAACATGGCGTCCGTGGCCGCCTCTACCATCTCTCGGAACCATTCCGGCGCCGCGATAACACCGGCTTGGCGCTTATCCGGGCTGGCGTCGGGCTCAAGCTGCAACCTTATTAACCGAGGCTCGCCATTGACCCGCTCCAAGCTCGCGCGGGTAGATATTACCTGGCCTTGGCGGTTAACCCAGTCCAACATCAGAGTTTCGCCACAGCACTTATAATCGGGCCGCAACAAGCGCTCGCGTGCATACTGCAATCGCCCCAGACAATCAGGCTGTACCAGCTCGACTAAAGAGCGCCCATCGATCTCTTCGGTATCATAGCCGAGCAACTGCGCGAGCGTCGTATTGCTCTGCGCCAACCGCCCATCCGATTCGATAAAAGCGCTGGGTACGCAGGGGAGGCGGTTTTCACTCGGCCGCGGGACGCTTCCCGCGGCGCTAGACCGCGTCATTGAGCGAAACGCTTGCGCTCTGGTGCGTGGTACTCGAACAGCCATTGATCGTCACCTTTGCCATGCCCGTCAAAAACTTTGCTGTTCTCGTAATAAGCCGGATACACCGCATGGCCATGATGGCCAGGTACTATCATACCGCGCCGGCCAGCCGGTGAAGGCACCCTCTGCTTGCAGGCACCGTCAATCGCAAATCGCCCACCCGGGTGCTCGAAGTCTGCATATAAGCCTTCATGCGCCGAGGAGAGTGTGCCGAAGTCCCCAGAACTCGCTTCCTGCAGCGGTAAGGAGGGGCCCGCAAGCGCTGCGCCAAAAACACCCCACCGCACTTTATGCCGCTCCCTCGAGCGAGCTCTCGCAGCACAACGGGTGCAACACCTCATGCAACTCGGCGGTAATCGCGACTCGACACGCAACGGAGAGCACCTTGCCAAGCCGCGTTGGCCTGCCATCACCCAATCGCTCGAGCGGAATACGAACGCCACGCAACATCCGCTCAACGGCCACACTGATGACCATTACGAGCTCCCGGATACCGTTGGAGCAAGAGAAATCGTAGCAAGCGCGCAGCACCTCGAACATGTCTTCCGAGCAGGTCAGCTGAACCCTGGAGTCGCAGCACGCCGGCTTCACGGCAAACCGCGACAGCTCCCATACATCAACGGCGCAAGGCGGGGCTTCGCCTCGCAGCAGCTCGGCAAAGACACCCCGCAGCATATAGGGGCCGGTGGTCGGCAACAGGCGGAATGCGCCGATGATCGCCCCTTGGCGATAGTACGCGCCATACACGGGATCGAACTCATCATAGATATCCCATTCCAGAGCGCCTCGAGTCGGAATCTGCCAACCCAGTCGTTCCTTGAAGATCTGATGGCGAAACCGATACAACTGCCGCAGTGACTCATGGGAAAAGATGCGCTCGGATGCTCTTCCAACAAATATTCCCTGCATCTACATCCCCGTTTCGTGCCGATCGCTTTTTCCGCTAAGATCCAGTAAACGAGAATACCAGCGAACCCATAACTGTAAGGTGTTACAGTTGCACAGCGCTTCCTTTTTCAATTTTCTCATGGGGGAGCGAGTTGTTTACCAGAAATCCGCCCCTGAGCAGAGAATATCCTGGAAAGGCGAATTGCTTCACGCTCGCAAGCGCAAAGCCTCTTTAAGGTACCTCTGATCAATTACCTTCTCGTCATTCCGGCGAAAGCCGAACAAAATCCGTAGGAACGGAATTTGAACAGCTTCAACCGGACCGGCGGGCGCAAACCAGGGAGGGCTTGCATAATCCAGTAAAATCAATAGCGCTGAACAGCGGCCGTCATCGGTGTGACGAGCAAATCAGATGCTCCTTAATAACCAACCACCCTTGGAAGCCTTACTTTATCCGCCGTCCTAGAAAAGCCTGCTTCGGACCCGAGAGTCACCACCAGATTCTTTACTTGAGTGATTTGAGTGAATCCAATTTTTTTCAAAAATGAAAGGGAGCAATTAAATAGAATTTATTTGAATAGCATCAGCTTATCTTGATGCGACGAATATGCAAATAGAAATATATAGAATATTAAAACTAACCAAGTTGCAGACTAATTAACCCTTGTGAAACCGCAAGCGCTACCGCCTGTTGGCGGCTAGAAGCATTCAGCCGCCGAGCCGCATTCTGCAAATGGAAAATCGCAGTACGCTCACTGATCCCCAAGATGCGGGCAATCTCCCAAGACGTCTTACCTTCGGCAGCCCAAAGCAAGCATTCACGCTCACGAGCGGTGAGCTCTGGCGGGTTGAACGGTAACGAGCCCTGAGTGAGCAGCCGACCGACCGCCTCATGAACGTAGGCGGAGAGCAGGTATAAGTCCGGAATCGCAACATCGATCTCCGAGCGCGTTTGCTGCGCCGTACGTTCGCTGGAAAAACTCAGCACGCCGACTTCCCCATGGCTGCCACGAATGGATAGGCTTGCACCGCTGGCCAGACCAAACTCGCGTGCTTCTTGCATAACCGTGAAGGATTTTTCGTCTCTCTTCGGATCCAATATTAGATCCTGCCAAATCAACGGCCGAATACTGCGCGTGCAATGCTGAACGGCTGGATCCACCGCAAGGTAACCATTCGCCTGATAATGGTCTCGCCAAGCGTCGGGGTGACCGCTGATAACCAGCACAAAGGGTTTGACCAAAGAGGTGGGAAAGCTGGCACCGTAGATAAAATGATCGAAACCATAGGCTTCGCTGATCGCCGAACAAAGCCGCCGAATGCCCTCGACCCCGCCCGCATGGAGGCTCATATCGATGAGCCCGTCGATTTGGGTACGGCTTCCCATACCACCCCCCTAAAATGCCAACCGTAGCAAATAATCAGCAAAATAGTTTTATTTCTTATTTAAAGTCTTATTTGAATTTGCGATAATAAGCTTATTATGCTGCTTTTGTCTACCGCCTCCGGCGAGCCTCGTCCGGTTCGGCTGCCTGCTGCTGCAACGCCGGCTTGCTAATCGAAACTCCCGCTTCCTGCCCGCGCCCGGCCGCCGAATGCTACAAGTTGACGAACTCATCGCCTGCCAAGAAAGCCCGGCGAATTCCGGTCATGCTACTCCCCTCGGCTACTCGATCGGACAGACTTGCCGATGCGCGAAGGAATTTTCAATAATTTTGAATACGTTATATTCTGCCCTTTGCAAACTCTAGAAAACCTCACCGAAGGGCTCAGAGCGAACGGATCAGCTAGGCTTTCCTTCTACTAGCACCAACTCGGCTAGATTGCAAGGACGATGACGCACATCCAGCTGTTCGCGCAGAATACGGTTCCACGCGGTTCGACAAGCCCCCGTCGAGCCCGGCAAACAGGCAATGAGAGTTCGGTTGGCAAATCCGGCCAAAGCTCTCGATTGAAGGGTCGAGCTGCCAATCTCCTCGAAAGAGAGTTGACGAAACAGCTCGCCGAAACCCAGAACCTCTTGATCAAATAGCACGGTCAAGGCTTCGGGCGTACGGTCTCGCACTGCGAAGCCGGTACCACCCGTGCAAAGTACGACATGCACCCCTGGATCGGCGATCCAAGCCGACACGGCGGCGCGAATTCGATAGACATCGTCAGGCACGACCTCACGTTGCACAAGCTCATGGCCGGACTCGGCAATCCCCTGACAAAGCGCGTCCCCAGACCGATCCTCGGCGAGCCCACGGGTATCGGATATCGTGAGCACCGCTATGCGCAACGCGCGAAAAGCGGCTCCACTTCTATGCACCACCACCTCCCCCTAGTCCGAACGGATACCCCTCTTAAGAACACAACGTAGGGTATCAGAAACACCATCAGCACCGCCGTCAAACACCGCAATTCATTCCCGGCCGCGGTCGGCCGAAATATAATAAACTAGTATAGTATCAACCTACTAAAAATTGACCCGCATCGACACCGTTCATGACAACCATCCCAGAGACCTTGTTCAAATCCCAACTCACCGGCTTGCGGCTCATGCAGCGGGGCAAGGTACGGGATATCTACGATATTGACGATGAGCGTCTGCTCATCGTCACCACCGACCGCCTCTCAGCATTCGATGTCATCCTACCGGATCCGATACCGGGGAAGGGCATCATACTCACGGCTTTGTCCCGATTCTGGTTCGAGCGAATGCGCCCTATTATCGGCAATCATCTCCTGGCAGATCCCCTCGAATCGGTACTGACCCGCACCAGCGAAGTTCGTCAGATGCGACCCCGGGCAATGGTGGTAAGACGACTGCAACCACTGCCGATCGAGGCCGTAGCGCGCGGTTATCTCATCGGTTCGGCCTGGAGCGATTATCAGCGCAGCGGACAAGTCTGTGGCATACCTTTACCAGCGGGTTTACAACAGGCCGATCAGCTTCCCGAACCGATCTTCACGCCCGCCACCAAGGCCACTGTGGGCAGCCACGACCAGAACATCGACTTCGCTCAAGCCGTGCAGCTACTCGGTCACGATACCGCTGAGCAGGTGCGCCACATGACACTAAAAATCTACAATGAGGCCGCCAGCTATGCATACCGATGCGGCATCATCATCGCGGATACCAAGTTCGAATTTGCCCGTGATCACGAGGGTCAACTGCTGCTCATCGACGAGGCCCTGACTCCGGATTCCTCGCGCTTCTGGCCCGCTGATCAGTATCGACCGGGCAGCTCGCCGCCAAGCTTCGATAAGCAATTCGTGCGAGACTACCTGGAGTCATTGGCCTGGGACCGGACGCCCCCCGGACCACACCTGCCAGCGAAAATCATCGCGCAAACCGCCGAAAAATATCGGGAGGCACAACGACGACTGGCCGGGCCGGAGTGATGAAACCACGCCGACGGTTTACCGTCGGCAAATACGCCCCCAATGAAAAGAAACCACCGTTGTCCCGATCCGCGGGCTTACCTCGAGTCATTTTGGATAATATCGCCCACCCGCACGATTTTCATGGTATTGGTCCCACCCTGAACACCGGCCAAATCCCCCTTGGTAATCAATACCAAATCACCCTGGCGAATGGCGCCCGCTTTGAGAAGTTCGTCAACCGCGCCGCGATTGGCCGCGGCGTGATCGCGCCCGGCCGGATCGAAATTGATCGGGTGCACCCCCCGATAGAGCGTTACTTTGGCACGGGTGCGTGGTTGCTCGGAAAGCGCATAGATCGGGATATCCGTGCTGATACGCGACATCCACCGCGCCGTAGCACCGGATTCCGTCATGGCTGCAATAGCCCGCACGCTGAGCTGGTTGGCCGCCGCGATTGCCGTTTTGGCAATGGTCTCGTCGATACGCGTGTAGTGGGGTTCTGGACCCGAACGTGGAGGGTGTGACTCCTCGGCATAGCGCTCCGCGCCAACGCACACGCGCGCCATGGCCGCAACGGCTTTGGCCGGATAACGTCCTATCGCGGATTCCTCTGACAGCATCACCGCATCCGTTCCATCCAAAACGGCATTGGCCACATCCAACACCTCGGCACGCGTGGGCATCGGATGATCCACCATGGATTGCATCATCTGAGTTGCTGTAATCACGACACAATCACGTTCTCGGGCCAACCGCATGATGCGCTTTTGCACACCCGGCAGCTCGGCATCGCCGATTTCTACAGCCAGATCGCCGCGCGCGATCATCACCGCATCCGCCGCTTCTATGACCTCGGCCAAATTATCCACTGCTTCGCGGCGCTCGATTTTGGCAACGATGGCGGCATCGCCACCGGCAGCGCGCAACAACTCGCGCGCCTCCTCGATATCGTCGGCCCCCTTGGGGAAGGAAACCGCCAGATAATCGGCTTGCAGCTCTGCTGCGAGTTGGATGTCCAGACGATCTTTATCGGTCAGGGCACGAACCGAGAGCCCGCCGCCGAGCCGATTGATGCCTTTGTGTCCCGACAACTTGCCGCCGATCTCTACGGTGGTAAAAATCCGGCAGCCCTCCACTCGATCGACGCTCAGGCGAATGAGTCCATCGTTGAGTAGCAGCACGTCCCCGGCAACGACATCCTGTGGCAGATCGACGTAGCCTACGCCGACACCGCGTTGGGTACCGGCATCTTCCGCCAGCGAAGGATCAAGGAAAAACGTCTGCCCCTCGATCAGTTCTACCATACCGTCACGAAAGTTTTCGATACGAATCTTGGGCCCCTGGAGATCACACAGCAATCCAACCACCCGGTTGTGGTGTTGGGCTGCGCCCCGCAGCATGGTTGAACGCCGTCGATGCTCATCATGACTACCATGGGATAGATTCAGACGGACCACATCGACGCCCGCCCGCAGCACGCCGTTCAAGGCGGACTCACGATCGGTTGCAGGCCCTAGGGTTGCGACAATCTTGGTCTGACGGACCATAGCCCACCTTTTCCTCTGCGAGGGAATCAGCGGCGGCGCCGTCCCTTAAGAAAAATAGAATTGTTCATCGAGTTTCTCGAGAATCGCAGTCTTGCGCAGCTCGAGATCCAGCGGCTGCGAATAAATTCTCCAACGCATTCAGAGCTCCAGCGCCGAGCAAGTAGCCGTCCCCAACCTGAACCTGGGCTTCACCTTAATTAAAAGATGCTCGCCGAAAAGGCACCGTCCAGCTCGAGCAAACCGGTTGACGCTGCTGCGCCCCCACCGAGTGGGGAAATCAGCCGCCGGCCCGCGCCTCGAGGGCCGCGACAGCAGGCAGTTTCTTACCCTCGAGAAACTCCAGAAACGCACCGCCCCCCGTAGAAATATAGGAGATTTTGTCACCGACACCGTACTTGGCGATCGCTGCCAGCGTATCACCCCCACCGGCAAGGGAGAATGCGGTGCTAGCGGCGATGGCATCCGCCAATGCCTGGGTGCCATCGCCGAAGTGATCGAACTCGAATACCCCAACTGGCCCATTCCAGACGATCGTGCCGGCTTCCTTGAGGACTTGCTCATACTGCTCGGCCGTACGCGGCCCTATGTCCAGAATGAGATCATCCTCTGCCACCTGATCGAGGGTCTTGATGAGCGCCGCGGCCTTTTCATCGAACACCTTGGCACAGGCAACATCCACAGGAAGCGGGATTTCGCTTCCCTTCGCCGCGGCACTCGCCATAAGCCGTTTAGCAGCATCCACCAAATCCGGCTCATACAGCGATCGGCCGACTGGGTGACCGGCGGCCGCGATGAAGGTGTTGGCAATACCGCCCCCGACGATGAGCGCATCGACCACATCGATCAACGACTCGAGCACGCTCAGTTTGGTAGAGACCTTCGAGCCGCCCACGACAGCGATCATGGGCCGGGCCGGCCGTTCAAAGGCGTTGCTCAGCGCATCCAACTCCGCAATCAGCAGCGGCCCCGCACAGGCCTGCGGGGCGAACCGGGCCACCCCATGAGTCGAGGCCTGGGCGCGATGGGCGGTGCCGAAAGCATCCATGACGTAAACATCGCACAACGCGGCCATTTGCTGCGCTAGGGCGATATCATCCGCCTGTTCGCCTTTATTGAAACGCACGTTTTCGCAGAGAACGACCTCACCGGCGGCGGGCTGCACGCCCTCGAGCCACTCCCGGACCAACCGCACCGGCTGCTCGAGCAATTCGGAGAGGCGCTCGGCAACCGGCGCGAGCGAGTAGCGCTCGTCGAAGCGGCCTTCCTCGGGTCGCCCAAAATGGCTCATGAGCATGACTTTGGCCGATGCCGCGAGCGCGGCGTGAATGGTGGGCAGGCAAGCTCGAATCCGCGTATCGTCGGTAACCGTCCCGTTCTTCACCGGAACATTGAGGTCTTCCCGAATCAGAACCCGCTTGCCGGCCAAATCCAAATCGGTCATGCGCAGCACGCCCATAAGCCTTGATCCCCCTACTCCGGTCCGATACCAAAACGCGACTGAACATGCACCATCGGCACGCATCCGACGCGCATGCCCGTTACTGCATGCCGGCCTATTTCGCTTTCATCAAGGCAATTGCGACATCCAGCATGCGGTTGGAAAACCCCCACTCGTTGTCGTACCAGGAGCAGACTTTGACCAGGCGATCACCCGCGACCTTGGTCAAGGTCGCTTCGAAAATCGACGAATGCGGGTCATGGTTGAAATCGATCGATACCAATGGCGCGTCATTGTACGCCAACACGCCCTGCAGCGGGCCTTGCGCAGCTTGCTTGAGCACGCCATTGATCTCCTCGACCGAAGTGTCGCGGCTCGCCCTAAAGGTCAGATCGACCAGCGAGACATTGATGGTCGGAACGCGCACGGCAAAGCCGTCTAGTCTGCCGTTGAGCTCCGGCAGCACCAATCCGACGGCCGCCGCGGCGCCGGTCTTGGTCGGAATCTGCGACATCACGGCACTGCGGGCCCGACGCAGATCCTGATGGTACACATCATTTAGGACCTGATCGTTGGTAAAGGCGTGAATCGTGGTCATCAGACCATGCTCCACACCAATGGCATTGTGCAAAACCTTGACGAGCGGGGCCAGACAATTGGTCGTGCAAGAGGCGCAGGAGATCACGGTGTGGCTGGAGGCGAGTGTGTCCTCGTTGACACCGTACACAACCGTGGCATCCACGCCCTTGGCCGGAGCCGAGATCACGACTTTCTTGGCGCCTCCCTCCAAATGCGCTGCCGCTTTCTCCCCGGTAGTGAACAAACCGGTGCACTCGAGCACCGCATCCACGCCAAGATCGCCCCAGGGAAGTTTGCTGGGATCACGCTCGGAGAGGACGCGAATGGAGTCACCATTGACCACCAGATTGCCGTCGCTGACCTCGATGGTGCCCGGAAACTTGCCGTGTGCCGAGTCATAGCGTGTCAAATGCGCGTTCGTCTCGGCATCGCCAAGATCGTTAATTGCCGCGACTTGGATCTCGTCCGTGCGGCCCGCCTCATAGAGGGCACGCAGAATGTTGCGGCCAATACGGCCGTAACCGTTGATACCAACCTTTATGGCCATGATTCTCTCCCAAGCTAACTAAAATGACTGGGTGTATGCCGGGGGGCTCAGAGTAAATTCTTGACCGTCTCGACCGCTTGATCGACGGTCAGACCGAACTGCTGATAAACATCCGGCCCCGGGGCCGATTCGCCGAAGGTAGACAATCCAAGGATACGGCCCTGTGGGCCGACGAAACGCAACCAAGAATCGGGCACGGCAGCCTCTATAGCCAGCCGGGCTGTGATGGCGCTCGGCAAAACCGACTCCCGATAAGCGGCAGTTTGGGCAAGGAATGTATCCACCGAGGGCATGGAAACCACCCGCACACGATACCCCTCGGCGGTCAGGCGTTCCTGGGCATCTACGGCAAGCGCCACCTCAGATCCGGTAGCGATGATGATTGCCTGCGGTTCAGCGCCGGCATCGCGCAGTACGTAGCCACCTCGGCGGATCTGCTCGAGCTGCCCGCGTTCACGCCTCTGGCACGGCAGATTCTGCCGCGACAGGCTCAGACAGGTAGGCCCGGCGCGTCGCTCCAGCGCGGCTTGCCACGCGACTACAGTCTCCACCGTATCGCACGGCCGCCAAAGACTGATGTTCGGGATCAAACGCAAAGTGGCCAAATGTTCGATCGGCTGATGCGTCGGCCCGTCCTCCCCTAGACCGATGGAATCATGGGTATAGACGAATATGCTCCGAATCTTCATAAGAGCCGCCATACGCACGGCGTTGCGCGCATAATCGGAGAATACCAGGAAGGTGCCGGCGTAAGGCACGAAACCACCATGAAGCGCAATGCCGTTGACAATAGCCGACATACCGAACTCGCGCACACCATAATAGATATAGTTGCCGTCACCGTCCTGCCGGCTCACCGCCGTGCAGTCGTCCCACCATGTGTTATTGGATTCCGTGAGGTCGGCGGAGCCGCCAATCAGCTCGGGCAGGTGCTGACCGAACCCGTTCAATGCCATTTGCGAGGCTTTCCGGGTGGCCACGGTTCGCTCTTGCTCATCGGCTTGCTGTACTAACTCGCGTGCCAGCGATTGCCAAGATCCTGGCAGGTCACCGCGGATACGGCGCTCGAACGTACGCGCCAATTCGGGGTGAGCCCGCTTATAGTCCGCGAAAGTTTCGTCCCACTGTTGTTCCCAACGCGCACCACGCTCGCGCACATCCCACCCCGCATAAATTGCGTCGGGGATGTGAAACGGCGGGTGCGGCCAGTCGAGAAACTCTCGCGTAGCGCGAATCTCGTCATCGCCCAGTGGAGCACCGTGCACTCCGTGAGTACCACAAACATTCGGCGCACCAAAGCCAATTATGGTCTTCGCGCAGATCAAGGATGGTCGATCCGTGACGCTGCGAGCCTGTTCAAAGGCCGCCTTCACGGCCTCGGCATCGTGCCCGTCGATTTCCCGAATTACGTGCCAGCCGTAGGCCTCGAACCGGCCTGGCGTATCATCGGTGAACCAGCCGGTCACTTTGCCGTCGATGGAGATGCCGTTATCGTCGTAAACCGCGACGAGTTTGCCAAGCCCCAACGTACCGGCAAGCGAGCATGCCTCATGGGAGATGCCTTCCATCAGGCAGCCATCACCGAGGAAAACATACGTGTAATGATCGACGATCGTATGCCCTGGCCGATTGAATTGTGCGCCCAGAACTTTCTCGGCAATCGCCATTCCCACCGCATTGGCCAAACCCTGGCCGAGTGGCCCGGTGGTCGTCTCCACACCGAGAGTGCAGCCAAACTCAGGGTGGCCGGGCGTCTTGGAGTGCAATTGACGAAACTGCTGCAAATCGCCGATCGTCAAACCATAGCCGGTCAAATGCAACAGCGCATACTGCAGCATCGAACCGTGCCCGTTGGACAGCACAAAGCGGTCCCGATTACACCACTGCGGATTGCCGGGATTATGGCGCAAGAAGTCGTTCCAAAGCACCTCAGCGATATCGGCCATGCCCATAGGGGCACCCGGATGACCCGACCTGGCACGCTGAACTGCGTCCATGCTGAGTGCACGGATGGCGTTGGCAAGTTCTCGGCGCGATGGCATTCAGTAGCTCCCGATCCGATTGTCGGCTCTTATGCAGGACCGCAAAGGCGCCGCCAGTAAGGCAGTATATCGTAACGCATGCGGCGAGCACCGCTTGCGGCACCCGCGTTGGCAGCGCGTAATTCTCGCTGAGATGCCCGGCTCAGGCAAGGCGGCATTCTCACAAGAACCGATCGCTTGACTTGAAATTGCCGGCGAACTGGGAGAGCCTTTTAGATTATCCGCGATGCTGCGGAAAATCTCTTGTATTCGCAAGCCTATGTCACAATGAAGCCCATGTGCTTGGGCGGTGCGGTCCTTTTCGTTGGGCCGATGGCGCCAGGCTGTTAACATCTCCGACAACTTGGCAGGAATGTTAGCAGCCTCTAACGTAGTGCCTCGCCCCACACTCGGGCGACGATCGTTGGCGCTCGGTCACGGAAAAGGGAGGTTCCAGCAATGCATGCAACACTGCAAGGCCGGCGAAACCACGGTGAGCGCAGCGGTTCCGCCGGGCCGGATGTAAACTGCCTTGACCGTGCCGATACTCATATTTAGTTATCCCCTTTTCCTACGGAATGCGGCCTTTTGAGTGCCTGGCTCGGGTAGGACCCAACAGCGGCCGCGGCCAGTACTCGGTCGGATCAGGCCAAGAGAGTCGAAACAATGAGCAATCAATACTTATTCACATCAGAGTCCGTATCGGCGGGCCATCCAGACAAGGTTGCGGACCAGATTTCCGATGCCGTGCTGGATGCAATTCTCGCTCAGGACCAGCAGGCTCGCGTGGCTTGTGAGACGCTGGTGAAGACCGGCATGGTCATCATCGCCGGTGAGATTACCACCAGCGCCTGGGTGGATCTCGAGGAGTTGACGCGCCGAACGGTCAAAGAGATCGGTTATGACCATGGCGACATGGGATTTGATGGCGATGCCTGCGCGGTGCTCAATGCCATCGGCAAGCAATCACCGGATATCGCCCAAGGAGTCGATCGGCAGCTACCGGAGGAACAAGGAGCGGGCGACCAGGGCCTTATGTTTGGTTATGCCTCCAACGAAACGGACGTTCTGATGCCGGCACCGATCACCTATGCGCACCGCCTCGTCAAGCGCCAAGCCGATGTGCGCAAAAGCGGGCGGCTGCCGTGGTTGCGCCCAGACGCCAAAAGCCAGATCACTTTTCGCTACGAGGACCATCGACCGATCGGAATAGAGACCGTGGTGCTCTCCACTCAGCATGCCCCAGACATCAAAGAGACCGATGTGCGCGAGGCGGTAATTGAGGAGATCATCAAGCCGATTCTTCCGCGTGAATGGGTCGATCACCGGACCAAGTATCTGATCAATCCTACCGGCAAGTTCGTCATTGGCGGCCCGGTGGGGGACTGCGGTCTGACGGGGCGTAAAATCATCGTCGACACCTACGGCGGCATGGCACGTCACGGTGGGGGCGCATTCTCCGGCAAGGATCCGTCCAAGGTGGATCGCTCGGCCGCTTATGCCTGCCGCTATGTCGCCAAGAACATCGTCGCCGCCGGCTTGGCCGAGCGTTGCGAGATCCAGGTTTCTTATGCAATCGGTGTGGCCGAGCCCACCTCGATCAGTATCGAAACCTTCGGGACGGGCCGGTTAGCCGAGGTTCGGCTAGTGGAACTCGTACGCGAGTTTTTCGACCTCCGCCCCTACGCGGTCCTGAAAATGCTTGACCTGGTTCGACCGATCTACCAGGAAACGGCCGCATACGGACACTTCGGCCGCGAGGAGGAGAACTTCACCTGGGAGAGAACGGACAAAGCCGAGGCGCTGCGGGAGGCCGCCGGCTTGTAGTCGACCGGACCCGCTGCCGTTCGGTGCAATGGGCGTATAAAAGGAACGAGAACTGTTCTACCCAAAGCAAACGGTTAGGGGAAAAGGGATTTTATCGCATGACATGACCCGCCCTCGCCTAGCGCATTCACCGAAACGCCCTTGCTTATACGAGAAATGGCCGATCTCGCCGAGGAGCGCTGCAACAGGACCTGTCTTGGATTCCTGCCAGGCTCGGCGATTATCGGGACCTTTAAACCAACGGCGCTCGGTTCAGGTATGGAGAAACGCCATGAACGCTGTCGTGGAAAGCACCCGAACCGACCACCACGTTGCGGACCTGACCCTGGCCGCTTGGGGTCGTAAGGAAATTGCCATCGCCGAGACGGAAATGCCCGGCCTGATGGCGCTTCGGGAGAAGTACGGCGCTGAGAAACCGCTCAAAGGTGCTCGCATTGCCGGTAGCTTGCACATGACGATCCAGACCGCGGTGCTGATCGAGACTCTGATCGAGCTCGGCGCCGCGGTGCGCTGGGCCTCGTGCAATATCTACTCCACCCAGGATCACGCCGCTGCAGCCATCGCCCAGCGGGGCATCCCGGTATTCGCCTACAAGGGCGAAACTCTAGAGGAATACTGGGAGTTCACCCATCGGATCATGGAATGGCCAGAAGACCATCGCCCCAACATGATTCTGGACGACGGTGGGGACGCCACTTTGGTGGCGACCCTAGGGGCGCGCGCAGAAGCCGATCCGAGCGTGCTGAATAACCCCGCTAATGAGGAGGAGCGCGCCGCGTTCGCGGCCATTCGCCGGCGGCTCAAGGATAAACCGGGATTTTACCAGGGGTTGCTCGAGAGCATCCGCGGGGTAACCGAAGAGACGACGACCGGTGTCCACCGCTTGTATCAAATGGAAAAGGAAGGGCGCTTGCCGTTTGCGGCAATCAATGTCAACGATTCGGTAACAAAATCCAAATTCGACAATCTCTACGGCTGTCGCGAGTCACTGGTCGATGGCATCAAGCGCGCCACCGATGTCATGATTGCCGGCAAGATCGCCATCGTCTGCGGCTATGGCGATGTCGGCAAAGGCTGCGCGCAGTCGCTGCGCGGCTTGGGCGCCACCGTGTGGATCACTGAAATCGATCCGATCTGCGCGCTGCAAGCCGCCATGGAAGGCTACCGCGTGGTCAATCTAGAGCAGCCCGGTATCGTCGAGCAAGCCGATATTTTCGTCACGGCCACCGGCAACTACCATGTGATCAATCAGGGCCATATGCTGCGCATGAAGAATCAAGCCATCCTGTGCAACATCGGCCACTTCGACAGCGAGCTCGATGTCACCAGCCTGCGGCAATATACTTGGGAAAACATCAAACCCCAGGTAGACCATGTGATCTTTCCGGACGGTAAGCGGATCATCCTGCTCGCCGAAGGACGGCTGGTTAATCTGGGCTGCGCCACAGGCCATCCGAGCTTTGTCATGTCCAACAGCTTCACCAACCAGGTCCTGGCCCAGATAGAACTGTTCCGCGGCGAACGGGACTACGAGAAGCGGGTCTATGTCCTGCCAAAGCATTTGGACGAAGAAGTGGCGCGGCTGCATCTGGCGAAAATAGATGCTCAACTCACTGAACTGACGGAAGAACAGGCCAACTATATCGGGGTAGCCGTGACCGGCCCGTATAAACCCGACCATTACCGCTACTGAGCCATACTCACGTACCTCGGGAGGGCCTTCGCAAATCCTCTGCAAAGGGACCGCCCTCCCGAGGATAAAATGAATCGGCTCTGTAGTGAGCCCACCGCAGCACTGGCTCGGTTTAAGACCGAACCGAGCAGACCACTCCACCCGTTCGAGTCATCCTCTAGCTCCAGTGTGGTCGGCAACACCCAAGCGCAGGAGACTGAGGAACTAGTCGAACAAAACCGCATGCATCTGCGATTCGATCTCCTCAAGGTCCGGCAGCAACGCCGGCTCGCCCCCGGCAAGCACTTGGCAGTAGATTCCCGGCAGTGGCGCAAACTCGTCCAAGCGCTCGACGGTCGGCTCGGAGAGAGTGGTCAACCGCGGCAACTCCCGAGCCAGCATACCGAAATATGGCAGCTGTGATCGCTGACCCAACCCCTTTAGGATGACAATCCGGGCCCGGATGCTTGGCGCGGCAGGCGCACCGGTCATCACCGCCTCCATGGAGATCACTGGTACCTTTTGGTCACGCCAGCCTGCGAAACCAAGCAGCCATTCCTGATCGACGAGACAGTCGGGAAGGGGATCAGGCTCCTGATAGCCAACGACTTCGGCCACCACACCGGCCGGCAATATCAGGTTATATTCGACAACCGGAATCAGCAGGCAGCGAATACTCTCGGCCTGGAAATGCGCCATTTCCTGCTCCTTGCGGCCTACGCGTGTGGCCGGGGTTGCCTCAGCAGCTCGTGCAGAGCCACCAACAGTTCGCTTTCCTGATAGGGTTTACCGAGATAGCGATCCACGCCGATCTCCATGGCCTTTAACCGGTGCTTATCGCCGGTGCGGGAGGTAATGACGATAATCGGCACCGAGCGCAGGCGCTCGTCATTGCGCACATGAGTGGCCAGCTCGTAACCATCCATCCGCGGCATCTCGATATCGAGCAGCATCGCATCGGGAACCATGTCCTGCAACGCAGCTACGGCATCGACTCCGTCTTTGGCCGTGATCACATCGATCTCATTGCGTTGCAGAAGCCGGGCAGCGACCTTGCGCATGGTGATCGAATCATCGACCACCATCACCTGTGGACGCTTACGGCGCGAGGCCATGGCCACGGCGGGCAGCTCATCGGCCTCATTCTCATCGCTTGAGCCGATGTCGTAGCGAACCAGGGCACCGACATCGAGGATGAAAACCACGCGACCATCAGCCAATATCGTGGCACCGAGCAACCCCGGCACCCGGCTGATTTGCAGACCGGCGGATTTGACCACTATCTCGCGCCGACCTAACAGATCATCCACCTGCAGAGCGACGCGATGATCGCCGGCCTGAACCAGGATCAGCGGCACCCGTGGCCGCTCGGGCGGCGGACGACCATCACCGACACTCAACATGACGGCCAGACTGCGAACCTCGTAACGCTCGCCGGCATAAGAATAAAAACCGCTGTCTGCGCTGGCGTGGATGTCACGGAGTTCGTCTTGTCCCGCGCGTACGACCCCCTCGATGCTGGAGAGCGGAATCGCGTAGACTTCTTCACCCGTTTGGCAGAGTAATGCCTGATTGAGTGCTAAAGTGAAAGGCATACGGGCGATGAACTGAGTCCCAACGCCCAGCTCCGAGTCGATCTCAAGGCTCCGGCCAAGCTGCTTGATCTCGGCGTTGACCACGTCCAAGCCAACACCCCGTCCGGCTATCTGCGTCACCTTCTCAGCCGTGCTGAACCCGGGTTCGAGCACGAACTGCATAATCTCTTTATCGGAGAGCACCGATCCCTCACTCATTAACCCGCGACTGATGGCTTTACTGCGGATGGCATCCAGATTCATGCCAGCGCCGTCGTCACTGACCCGGATCGTGACATCGGCGCCCTCGCGTTCCAAAGCTACGCAAATCGTGCCGAGCTCGGCTTTGCCAAGACCGCTGCGTACGGCCGGGGCCTCGATTCCATGGACCACGGCATTGCGTAACATGTGCTCCAATGGTGGGATAAGACGCTCGAGCACGGTACGGTCCATCTCTCCCTGAGCTCCGAAAACCTTGAGCTGGGCCCGCTTACCCAGCTCTTCACAAGCCTGGCGCACCACCCGGCGCATGCGTGGTACCAGATTGGCGAAAGGCACCATCCGAGTGCGCATGAGACCGTCCTGTAACTCGGTATTCACACGCGACTGCTGCAGTAACAGGGTCTCACTCTCGCGATTGAGGTTCTCCAGACTGCCCTGGATATTGGTAAGATCGTTAACGCTCTCACTCAGTGCTCGGGAGAGCTCTTGAATTCGCGAGAAACGATCCAGCTCCAGGGGATCGAAGCTCCCCGGCTCGGTTGTTGGGCCGTGCTCGCGCTCAAAGCGATAGAGGATCTGGGCTTCGGTCTCGATCTCCAAGGCACGGAGCTGCTCGCGCAGACGGGTCACTGTCTGCCCCAGCTCTGCCAGATTGAAAACGATATCCCCCCCCTGCTGCTCTAACCGACTGCGGTAGATACTGACCTCGCCGGCGAGGTTGACCAGGCTGTCCAGCAGCTGGGAATGGACTCGGACCTGATCGGGCTGGCGGCGCGGCGTATGAGTGCTGTCTTGCTCGGTCTCGTCCGCCGCCGGCGCGGTATCTCCCTCGGCCCGCTCGGCAGCGGCCAGTGCACGCTCGCCTGGATGTAAACGAGCCAGACCCTCCAACACCTGCCGCACGTCGGGCAAAGGGGCCCCGCTGACGGCCATGCTACGCAGAGTCATCAGCTGATCATTGGCACGCTCCAACCCATCGAACAGCGCTTCGCCGAATTCAACTTTGCCTTCCGCGACCGCCTCGAGCAAAGTCTCCAAGCCATGACTAAGATCGGCGATCGGTTTGAACCCCGCCATCCGGGCCCCTCCTTTGAGGGTATGCAGGGCCCGCTGCAGCTCAGGCACGCCGCTAAACGCTTCTGGACTCTGGCGCCAGTCGTAGAGCAACGTCTCCGTGTTGGCAAGGATATCGGCAGATTCCTGTAAAAAAACCTCCACCAATTCACGGTTCGGATCGCCCTGGGGAGCTGACAGCGGGACTCCGGTGCCACGCAACTCCTCGATTCGTGCGATCAACCCCCGCGGTGTCGACGAGCACTCGCCGCCATGGGCTTGTTCCAGTAAATCGGTCAGTCGATCCAGGCTGGCATGGAGCAGATCAAAAAACCTATCGTCGGCAGGTACCCGCTGCGCGCCCACATCACCGAGCACGCTTTCCAATGCATGGCAGAGATGACCGATACCCTCAAAGCCAGCCAACCGTGCCCCCCCTTTTAGGGTATGCAACGAGCGGTGCAGCTCGGCCACCCGAGCCTCATCATCCGGTGCTGCCTCCCAACGCTCCACGGCACCTTCGAGAAAGCGCAGAATATCGTCGGCCTCCTCGAGGAAGATCTGCACCAACTCCGCGTCTTCCACGGACTGTTTAGGGGGGCTGAAGGCAGAACTCGGAATATGTGCTCGTGCCGCCTCGGGACTGGGATGAACAGGGGTATTCGCAGGCGAGTCCGACACGCCTCCTTGCGGCACCGGTTCATTCGCGTCAACCGGCCGGGCTTCGAGCGCATCCGCCTGGGGAGGCGCCAATGATGATCCAACCTCGTACCAATCCTCGTGCTCGGCGGCCGACTTGGGCAGAGCAGCCCTACGGACCCCGATGTCCCGAACCAGTTCTGAGACATCGGGCAGCTCCGCCCCCTCTCGGCCCAGGGCTTCGACAACCGCCCGTATCGCCCGCGCCGCCTGTTTGAGCACAGCTTGATCAGGGGCATCCAATGCGCGGCCCTCGGCATAGCGGCTGGAGACGAGATCCTCGAGCTCACGGCCCACCTGGGCTATGGGTCCGACCTGTGCCATCCGCGCACTGCCCGTCAAGGTATGCAGCGAGCGCGCAAGACGCTCGGCAACGCGACATTGGCCAATGTCCGAGTTTTCACACTCCGCCAAAAATTCCTCGATGCAACCTAAGTGGTCCTCGGTCTCCTTGCCGAAGATTTCATAGAGGACTGGGTCCAGGCGCGCATCACCGGTTTTTCCGAGCGTTTCGAGCGCGCCCGCCGCCACGTGCCGCGCCTCGGCCGCGCCCTCGGTTCGTGCGGATTCGCTACGCGCCGGCCTCGCTTGCCCCGGCTCACATGGCGCTGAGACGGCTGGCTCTTGCCTAACAGGCCCCCGCTCAGCCCCGGCCGGCTGCTCCGCCGCGCCAACGGCTCCGGAAGTTAGATCGGCCAACTCGTTATGCCGCTCGGGCTCGCTCAGTAGCGAAACCTTGCGTATCAAGTGCCGGACATCGCAGCTCGGGGGAGTGGCGTCGCGCAGCGCCGCGATGAGCTCGGGAATCACGCTCAAAGCCTCGGCCACGCTAGCGTATATCTGCGATGAGGGCTCCAAGGTGCGATCGAGGACCCGGTTGAGCAGGTTCTCCACGGACCAGGCGAGTTCACCGAACAACAGCGCGCCGGCCAACCGGCCGCTGCCCTTGAGAGTATGGAACAAACGCCGTATCGTCAGCAGCGCCTCGGTATCGTCGACCTCCCGCTGCCAGCGCGGAAACACCTCCCGCAGGGTAGTCAAAACCTCGCTGGCTTCCTCAAGAAAAATTTCTAGAATCTCCGGGTCGACCTGTTCGCTCCAAACCGGTATTTCCGGATCAACTCGGCCGCGTTTCTTCGAGAAGTCGATATCGGTGTCCGCCAAAAACATCGACTGCTCGACAGCCGGCGGTTGCGCGCGTGATGAATGGGCCTCTTCCACCACGGCAGGCGCTGGCTCGCCCGCGAACGCCTGGAGGGCGCCCTCGGAGACCGGGCTCAAACCGCCTAGGCGACGCAGCCGATCCTCGCTCACATCGAGACCCTGCTCACCGTATGGGCGGCCGTCCCGTATTGCCTCCAGGTAATACTCGATACCCGTGATCGCATCGGCAAGCACCTCGAGCATCTGCGGCGAGGGGAACTCCGCGGTACTAAGCACACACTCGCGCAGCCAATGCTCGGTTGCCCCAATCAACTCCGGAACCCGCTCCAATTCCAACAGAGTCAGGCTGCCACGCACAGCGTCAAAGAGCCGTTCGATGCTCTCTAGACGCTGGCGTTCGCCGCTTTCGACAAATTGGACGATCGCCTCTTTGAGGTAGCCAAGCTCAGTGATCGCCTCGCTGATGGCCTGGATGAACACCGGCCGGTACTCACTCTCCTCGAGCGCTCCCTGAATGGCACTCGCCTCATCATCGTCGTCCTGCCCCATCCGCTGGCGGCCGTCCACCAGATTGGCAAGCGCTGATTCTACATAGAGCAATGCCTCGGCCACCTGCAAAGCGCGGTGATCCTCGAGAGCCCCCTCGTCACGCAGCATACGCACCGGCGCGACCTGCTCCCGCACCAAACTACAGGCGTCAGCCAGGCCGATGACCCCCAGCGTGTCGGCAATCCGGCTCAGCGAATCGGCGGCGGCGGTCAGATCCTCGGCGTCGCGCACGCTGCCACGGGCATGTAGATCGAGGGTATCTTTCACATGGGCCAGAT
>JAGFJL010000074.1 GCA_024102725.1 Nitrococcus mobilis | reverse complement strand
CGATCCGCTCCCATTGATCGTCCCGCAATCCGTAACGCCGCATCGGTCGACTCCACTAGCAAGCCAACTCCTATGAAACACTTATTCCCCCAGCCCTGGAAAGCCCCTAATTGAGGACAGGCCCTAGGACCCAGACGCATTCCACCATGACGATGAGCGGTACGTAGACTTTGCGCGCCCGGCTAGCCAGTGCCCGTGCAGCCTGAACCTGTTCAGGCTGGCCGGGATCATCGGTCAGGATACGCACCAGGACATTGGTATCCACAGCGATCACTGGCCAGCCCGTTCTTGGATGACCCGCTCCATATCCTCGATGCTGGCGGAGCTCTCTGCCTTGATCACACCGAAAGCAGCCTCGATCCGATTCTCTCCTCGTACCACCCTGACTTGGCCATCCTCAACTACGAACGCCACCTGATCACCAGGTTTCAGGCCTAGCATCCGGCGCACGTTGACGGGAATGGTGACCTGACATTTAGAAGTAAGAGTCGACGTCTGCATTTATCCTCATTCCCCAAGAAAGTATTACATTATGAGCATGGTAATACACCTCTCAGCACATCTCTACCCTCTCAGCCTGGCAGTCGCCTTTTCGGAATGCGGCGCACAAAATCCACATAGATGGCAGCCTTCTCGGAGGAATCAGGTTCCTACACGGGCTACGGGCCTACTCTCTTGGCAATCATTTCCTCACGGATTCTTGGGAGAGGGCGCAGGACTCGATGTCGCCGTAAGCGGCGCAGCCACTGTGAACTGTCCGAGGAACGGTGAGGGGAAATTCACTGTGAAGGGCACGTCCCCCGATATCCCTGTAGCCTCGAACTGGGATAGTGGTACAGTGGCCACCGGCTCCAGCGTCGTCCCGCAGTCACCCGGGCACAGGTCGATGGTATCCTTTACCATATAGCTGATGTTCGGAGTCACGGTTAGCTCGGCGGCCGATAACCGTCTCACAATCACTGTTCCGCTCGCCTTCCGTTCGTCGTTGAAAGGTGAAGGCTTGGCACCTGCCGGACACGTTAGCTGGTCCTTGCCGATTCCGCCAGCCAGATTGCCAGGGATATCTCCTGGGATGCTGAAGTTCATCTGGTTGGGGCTCGCCGGGTCATCGAGGTCCGCAATGGCATTGCGGTATCTGACTGACGATGTCAAGGGAAGTCTTGGAGTACAACGCGACCGACGGGGGCTTGGCGGCGAGATTCTTTTTGAGCTCGTCATACAGAAACTTAGTTTTTCTCTTCGTTGTGGGTGAATTGGTGAAATCTTTGCCAAAGTCAGCGCTCAGGTCCTTCGGCGATGATCCACCCCAAAGGTACTCGCGCCACAGTGGCACTACGCGGCTGTCGACCGCCGCGGAAATGCCTGCCATAAGCCACCACGCTTTCTTGCTGCGATAGTATTCTGCCAGTTGCTCACTCCGGTAGGGATCACAGAATCCGGCAGGGCACCGGGGGGGACGGCCACATTTCTGTGCCTTAGGTGCTCCACTGCTCCCGTACTCGCGCTCGGCGACGACGTCGGGGTCGACGCCCTGCTCATGCTGCCTCTGGGCAACCGCCGATGAATGGGGAAGCGCGCTCTGCTGTACGACGTGCGTGAGCTCGTGCGCGAGCAAGCGCTGCCCATCGCGATTTGCCGGCGCATACTGCCCCGCCACAAACACCACATCTCGCCCTATGGTATACGCTTGAGCGTTGACCGCCCGTGCCGATTCTGCCGCCTTCGCATCGGTGTGCACCCGCACTTGGCTAAAATCATGGCCAAAACGCGGTTCAAAAAAGGCCCGACTGGCAGGGTCAAGGGGTCTACCAGGGCTGGCGAGCGTTTGATGTACGCTATCGGGCATCGCATCGCTCCAATTCACCGCCTCTCCGGAGAAGCGCTGTATAGGCGGTGGAGTACCACCGGAGGCTAGCCGTGCCGGTGTAGCCATCACCTGAGCAGCAATTCGATCGGCTTCCTGCTCGTAGCTATCCCCCGGCTCGCTAATCTTGAGCTTGGTTTGCAGCCCCAATAGCTTCTGTTTACCGCACTCGGCGCATTCCCTGCCTATCGCATGATTGCCGCAGGCGCATTTGCGTTGAAGCTGGCCGGTTGACACGGGGATGAAACCGGATTTGATCTGAGCTTGAGCTTGTACCTGAATCCGTGATGGCACTCCATTTCGCAGCGCATATCGCCTCCATTGCGTTCTTTTATTGTCTTTTTTGAGCTTAGTCGGCATGAAGGCAACAAGCCAGTACGGCGGCCGCTCAGGCCAGTATTAACGCACGCCCGGCTTGTGCAGGAGCGCGGGCCCAGCGAGATTCAGCTTGTGGTGGAGAAAGACCGTGTGCCGGGAACTTGAGAAAGCCTGCCGGGAACTCGACTACCCTTTGACGCTGCGCCTCCAAGCCGGCTTTGACCACAGCTATTATTTCATAAGCACGTTCATGCGCGATCACCTGGCGTATCACGCGAGTGCGCTCGGTGGCGTAGGAGCCGCATCATGGGGTCCACTTTAGAGCTTGGTTGAATAGCAACGCTCTCGAAGTGAGTGAGCACGGCTGGTACACCAGCGCGCAGTAAACCGCTCGTATATCTTGAAAATTGCGCTATTTTTACAGGATGTAACCTACAATTCAGTTTTATAGGGCCATGAGTGGGCAAAACAGGCGTTGCCGTTCGGTAGCGCCTGCAATTCCGGCAAAAGCCGAGCAGGAGCGCAGTTATGAAACGTTGGATAAAACCGGCCTTCATCAATCGTCGCCTTGGCTTCGAAATCAATCTCTACATCAACAGCCGCTGAGTCTCACGCCAGGCCCGGCACACCAACTACCGAGCCTGGTGTGTAAGCGCACCACTGTCGGTAATGGAGCTTCTGGTACTCGGCTCGGGGGCAGGTGGGGGGTTTCCCCAGTGGAACTGTAATTGCCCCAACTGCGCCGGCCTGCGTGCGGGGCGAATACGCGCGCAGCCACGCACCCAATCTTCGATTTGCATCACGGCGGACGGCCATAACTGGGTGCTCGTCAATGCCTCACCCGACCTGCGCCAGCAGCTTACGTGCACACCGCTCCTACAACCAGCCCGGGCAAACCGGGATACCGGCATTCAGGCGGTGGTGCTGGTCGACAGCCAACTCGATCATACGAGCGGACTGCTGACCTTGCGTGAGGGTAAGCGGCTGCCGCTTTATACTACGGCGGCGGTCTACCAGGACCTGACCGGCGCCTTTCCCCTCGTTCGCGTGCTTGATCATTACTGTGGCAGCAGTTGGCACGAGATCCCGCTAAATGGTCCGGGTTTCACCGTGGCCGAAGCCCCGGGACTCGAGTTCCATGCCATTGCGCTGGCGAGTAAGCCCCCACCTTACTGCCCGCAGTACAGCACCCCACGCCCAGGCGAGACCATCGGCCTATTCGTGCGTGATCCGGCCACGGGCGGGACGATTTGCTACGCCCCAGGACTCGGTCGCATCGAACCCCGCCTGGTAAGCAGGCTGGCTCAGGCCGATTGCGTGCTGCTCGACGGCACTTTCTGGAGCGAGGACGAAATGCAACGCCTTGGCGTCGGGGAAAAGCGCGCTGCTGAGATGGGGCATTTGCCGCTGAATGGGCCAGGCGGTTTGCTCGAGTTGCTGCGCGAGCTCAAAGCCAAGCACAAGCTTTTGATCCATATCAACAATACCAATCCCATCCTGAACGATGAATCCCCCGAGCGCCAGCAGCTGGCCCGGGAAGGCATCGAGCTCGCTTGGGATGGCATGCGCTTACAGCTCTAACCGGAGGTTGGCACCATGGGCATAGCGTCACATAGCGCAGCGAGCCGGGCGGACTTCGAAGCGAGATTGCGCGCTCTGGGCAAGTATTACCATAGCCACCATCCCTACCAAATGATGATGAATCGCGGTGAACTCTCGCGGCACCAACTCCAGGGTTGGGTTGCCAACCGCTATTATTACCAAATCAGTATCCCACTGAAGGACGCGGCGCTGATCTCCCAATGTCCGGATCGGGCCGTGCGACGGCACTGGCTGCGCAGGCTCCTCGATCAGGACGGCCGCGCGGGCAGCGAAGGGGGGATCGAGGCGTGGCTCGAGCTCGGCGAGGCCGTCGGCCTGAACCGTGCCGAGCTGACCTCCGAGCACCAGGTTTTGCCCGGTGTCCGGTTCGCAGTGGATGCCTACGTAAATTTCGTGCGCCGCGGGTCTTGGCTGAACGGGGTGTGCGCCTCGCTCACCGAGCTGTTCGCGCCAGGCATCCATCGTGAGCGTCTGACCAGCTGGCCGACTCACTATCCTTGGGTCGATCCCGCCGGCTTGGCCTACTTTCGCAGCCGCCTCGAGGTAGCCCAGCAAGACGGGCGGCACGGACTCGCTTTGGTACTCGAGCATTGCGACACCCCGGCAAGCCAGGATCGGGCGGTGCGCATCGTCAAGTTCAAGCTCGAAGTCCTCTGGGCCATGCTCGATGCGATGTATCTGGCCTATGTGATAAACATGCCGCCGTTTTTTAATGTCGCGAGCGACTGACATGACCGCATTGACCGCGCAGACGATCGTACGACTCACCCCGACTTACCGGTTGCAGTGGGAGCAGATGCAGGATGCCTATGTACTGCTCTATCCGGACGGCATGGTTACGCTCAACGCCACGGCCGGGGAAATCCTGGCCCGCTGCGACGGCGTTCACAGCGTGGCCGAGATCATCGCCGATCTGCAGCGCCTCTACCCGGCGGCCGATGCCGCGACCCAGCTGACGGCGGATGTGCTGGAGTTCATGGAGGTCGCCCGCAATGAAGGCTGGCTCGGCACCGTTTAAGGTTTCTCCACCGCTGTGGCTGCTGGCAGAGCTCACCTACGCGTGCCCGCTGCAATGCCCCTACTGCAGCAACCCACTGGCATTTGCGCGCTATCGCGCAGAGCTCGACACGGCGAGCTGGCTGCGCGTACTGCGTGAGGCGCGCGCCCTCGGTGCCTGCCAGCTTGGCTTCTCCGGCGGTGAACCGTTAACGCGCAGCGATCTGGAAGTGCTGATCGCCGAGGCGCGCCGGCTCGGTTATTACAGCAATCTCATCACCTCCGGTATTGGCATGGATGCCCGCCGTGTCGCCGCATTGCGCAACGCCGGCCTCGATCACATCCAGATCAGTTTTCAGGCGAGCGAGCCGGTTCTCAACGACTACCTCGCCGGCACGCAGGCTTTCGCGCATAAGCTCGAGATGGCGCGACAAGTGAAGGCAAACGGCTTCCCGATGGTGCTCTGTTTCGTCATTCACCGTCACAACATCGAGCAAATCGAGCTCTTCTGCGAGCTGGCAAGTCGTCTCGGCGCCGATTACGTAGAGCTTGCAAACACACAATATCATGGCTGGGCGTGGCTCAATCGCCAGGCGTTGCTGCCCAGCCGCGCGCAGCTCGAACAGGCCGAGGCGACTGCCCATCGCTGCCAGCAGCGCTATGCCAGCAGCATGAAGATCCTCTACGTCGTAGCGGACTACTTCGAGCAACGCCCCAAGGCCTGCGTCAATGGCTGGGGTAGCGTCTTTCTCGACATCGCCCCGGATGGCACGGCCCTACCCTGCCATTCGGCGGCCGAACTGCCTGGCCTGAGCTTCCCCAATGTGCGCAACGCCAGCCTTGCCGAAATCTGGCGGGATTCCGCGGCTTTCAACCGCTTTCGCGGCTTCGATTGGATGCGCGAACCTTGCCGCAGTTGCCCGGAGAAACACAAGGATTTCGGCGGCTGCCGCTGTCAGGCGTATCTGCTCACCGGCGATCCGAGCAATGCCGATCCGGTGTGCGCGAAATCGCCGGAACATCAGCGGGTGGTCGCATTCGCCAGCGCCGCCGGAAACACTCCGGCCCGACCGATACGCTTTCGCAACAACCGCAATTCCCGCATTTATCACAGCGTCCCTGAGCGATCGGCTAGCGAGCACGACCCCTCTATTGGGTAAAACGCCTGGCAGCGCAACATTCACAGGGGATCGGCTGTCCAATTAAGCAGATGCTTTGCACTGGCAAACAAGCCGAGCGTCAACCACCGCCACCCGGGTCTGAGCACGCTAATCGCGCTGCGAGGTGCAAAATCCGACTCATGTTGATCATGCATTGGCTATTTTATGGCACCGGCATGATAGTGCTGGTCTATGCGGGCATGGGGGTAGCCTTGTATCTGCTGCAATCGCGAATCGCTCATCAGCCGAATACGTCTGGGCGAGCGCTCATCGCCACCCCGGCCCATTTGGGCCTGCGCTACGAAACAGTCTCGCTTCGCACGGAAGATGGGGTAAAGCTGCACGGCTGGTACATCCCCGCCCCTCAGCCACGGGGCTTTTTGCTGTTCTGCCACGGTAATGCCGGCAATATCTCGCATCGCTTGCACTCGCTGCGCCTGTTCCACCTGTTAGGGTTATCCACGTTCATTTTCGATTACCGCGGCTACGGGCTGAGCGAAGGCTCGCCGAGCGATATCGGGTTGCACTACGATGCCCGGGCCGCACTACGGTATCTGCTCGAAGAGCGACGCACGCCGCCCGAGCGGCTCTTTATATTCGGCCGCTCCCTGGGAGGCGCTATCGCGGCGCGATTGACCGCCGAACGCGCCGCGGCGGCGCTGATTCTCGACTCGGCCTTTACCTCAGCCATGGATCTGGCGGCAGAGCTCTATCCCTGGCTGCCGACCCGCTGGCTTACTCGGCTACGCTATGACACGCTGGCGGCGCTGCGCAGAATCCGTGTTCCGGTCCTGATCCTGCACAGCCGAGACGATGAATTGATCGCAGTTGATCATGGCCGACGGCTCTATCATGCGGCCCACGAGCCCAAGGTTTATGTGGAATTACGCGGATCCCACGGCCTAGCCCACATAAAGGACGCCACCCGCTACATCCAAGCATTGGACGGCTTCGTCGATGAAGTCTTGGAGCGCGCACACTTCGAGCGAGCGCCATAATCACGGCAATTGTCCAAAAACGATCCGGCCCCGCTTTGTTCGCTCAGGCACACCAACGCTGGCGATGGAGTGGAGGTGTCCGATCTGCACGGCCTTGCTATTATGGTGCGCCACGGCGCGCCATAAACGTAGAGAACAGGTGGGGATCGCCGTCTTGGCAATTCTCACGTCCACTCGGCTTTGTCTGGGAGCTGTCATCGGCCCGGCATTTAAGTCCCGGCCCTAAGGCACGAGGACATACGCAGGAGAGAGTTCCGCGCCTTCGCCCGGAAACACCTAGCAGGCGGGAGAACAATAACATCAACGTACAATCGCTCGTGGCTGTACTCAGTATCGCCCTTGACCGGGTGGGTCGTTCCGGATGCGGCGAAGCGGCCAGTCTAGTGCTTCCCTCACGGCATTCGGCCCTGGTCCAACAACGCCGCGTCGCTTTGATCATTTCGCGCGTGCGCATCGTGGCGGGCCTGTTCGCCCTTCTGACTCCCGGGTGGATACTCGTTGATTACTATGCCTTCGGTTGGCCGTTATGGAGTATCCTGGCCGTCGGCCGCGTGCTGGCAAGCCTTGCCTTCGGGATGTTGGCGTGTTCCTTCGTCCGCTCGGATGCCATGCCCGATGCCTACCGAGCACTCGGCCTGCTGCTAGCCATCCCCACCCTTTTCTATCTGTTCTCGCATCCACTGATGAGCCTGTTTGAAATGGACGCGCTTGCCTCGTTGGTGGCTATGGGCTACACATTCTTACCCTTCGTCATGGTGGCGGGTCTGGCGATGTTCCCGATCACGGCATTGGAAGGCCTGTTATTCGCATCGCCCTCGGGCCTAGCGATGCTGCTGCTCGCCTTCCTGCAGCTCGACGTCAGCGGCTGGGCTGACTACGCCGGCTCAATGTGGTTGCTGCTATTGATTAGCATGGTAGCCACCTTTGCCGGCATGATGCAGCTCCATTTCATGATGGCAGTCGTGGTGCAGACCTCCCACGACACTCTCACCAAGGGATTTACCCGCCGCACCGGGGAGGAGCTCCTTGATCTGTTGTATCGTCAAGCCGAGCGTCAGAAAACACCGCTGGCATTGGCTTTTATGGACTTGGATAATTTCAAGGCGATCAACGACAGCTACGGTCACGATGAGGGCGATAACGCCCTTCGGCAGGCGGCTAAACATATCCGCGGGATTTTGCGCCGCGGCGACATCTTGGTGCGCTGGGGCGGCGAGGAGTTCCTGGTGATCATGCCCAACACGGACATCGCCGGCGCCCGCATCGCCATCGACCGACTGCTTGCGATAGGGCTTGGATACCGCCCCAATGGCTTCCCCCTGACTTTCAGTATGGGCGGCGCCGAACGCCTAGCGGACGATACTGCCAATTGGATGCGGTTAGTGGAGATTGCAGACCAACGCATGTACCGAGCCAAACAACACGGCAAAAATCGGGCCGTGCTCACAGATGAACAGGAAATTGCCGCTTGACGGCTCTCCCAACATCTCCGCTCACCCTGCGTCTTGCAAAACGGCGGTCTTATTCTCGACCAATCCGGCCGATCTTACGCACTGTTTGCCCGGTTTGCGTCTCCTGGCTGCGACCAAAAACCTCGCAATCAACCGATCGCATGCATTACGACGCCTACTGACCAAAAGCATCGAAACTCGCTGTTGAATTACCTTCTAGCAACTGTTATTGTGCAGTGCAGCAAGTCCGGACAGGCTGGATCTTGCCTCGACAACGTAAGGAGAAAGCGATGAGTGCCAACACCCCCGACCGCTTCAACGAACAGTTCGAACGGCTGTTGATAGGACCCACCCGTGCCTTCATGGGGCTCGGCGTGGAGCATCTGGAGAAGCTAATCAGCGTGCAACTGGAGGCGACAAAAGCGTATACCGAACTTAGCCTGAAGCAGGTGCGGGCAGCGCTTGAGATCCGCGAACCAAAGGATTTGGAAAACTATGTTCAGGGCCAACAGGAAGCCGTCAAAACCCTTGGGGAACGGGTAAAAGGTGATGCCGAACTGGTGGTCGCGCTGAACCGGGAATTCGCCGAGAAGGCACAGCGATTGGCGCAAGAGAGCGCCAACGGTCTTGGCAAGACCGCTTAGCAATAAGCTCTTCGAGCAAGAATTAGGCGCAGCCGCCGGATCATTTCCCCGACCGGCGGCTTTGCGCATTCGCCTCGCTCCACGGGGCATATACGGGTACCACCTAAACCGACCGGTTAGCGCCGATCATCGGCGCCAATGGGTATCCAGCCAGCATGTTTGGCGCGCCGCCACTGAAATGCCTGCCCAAAACCCCGCACGTAGCGGCCTTCCAATGGCACCAGCCGAAACAATCGAAAATCGGCGAGTCGACCGAGCTGATCCACGACAGCGCCAAAACGCCGCTGCATAACAGCAAGCTGCGCCACCCACTGCGGGGTATCGCGGGCGATTGGCTCGCCCTCGCAGCGATACGTCAGACGACGGCGCGCAAAGATCTGCCGCGTCGAATCCTCGGGCTCGATAAACAATAGGCTCGCCTTACAATTCGCCTCCAAATTGCGCGTATGGCAAGCCAGTTGACTGACGAGAATATAAAAAGCATCCCGCTCGTCACAAACGTAGGGCGCGTAACTGGCTTCCGGATACCCTGCTGAGTCGACCGTAGCCAGGATCACGCTACGCTGTGATTCCCGTAGCGCGGTCAGCTCGCCCAAGATCTCATCAGACACCCGCTCAGGCCGTTTGTCCATAGCTTGGTTCCGACCCGAATCAGGACAGCAAGCCCATCCTCGGGCAACGCTAACCGGCTGAATCACTCTAATGCTCGCGGCGCGCGCCTCTCGGCACCGCACCGGCTGCTGCAACCGCAAGCGCGACGATGCCGGTTGGATCTTCGGAATAATCAACCGGGGCCCACCTCCCTCGCCAGCAAGGTGCGGCGCAGCAACCCGCCCATGCAAGCCATGGATCGATCGATGGCGCGCAAAGTATCGCGATCGACTTGCTGACAGACAACCCCTCCAGGCAACCCGTCCAACTCCATCTCAACCAGGCAGCGCTTTTCGATGCCGCCGCAGCCAAGCATCACATCGGTAAGCGAAACCATGACCTTGCGCACGCGGTCCTTCCACTCGCCGATGCAAGCCAGCACCTTGCGCCGAATGTAGCGATACAAGTGCCGGTTCAAGCGAAAGCGTTCAGCATGTATCTCAATCCGCATCTTCGTAAAGACCTCCCTGTTAGGTAATCCCCCACCCAGTAGGCACCACTGTTTACATATAGACCATCCCACAGCCGAAAAAAATTGCTTTGCGCATATTTTTTTATGCTGGTTCACATTACCCGAACACCTCACTCGACCGGGTAGTGCAACACCGTTAAGCTGAGTTGGCCGGGCTTCGACCCGCTAAGGATATATCAGTGACGCAAGATCTTTTCATAGGTCGCCGACCTATCGTCGATATAAACTTACAGGTGGTCGGCTACGAGCTTTTGTTTCGTTCCAGCATGGACAGTCGAGCACGAGCCCCTCATCGAACCGGCCGATTACGCCAAGCTGGATGCGCTCACACTTCCCCGCGAGCGGATCGCCCATAATCTGCATTAGCTGCGCACCCAGGCCTTACCGCTATCGCGGCGCGGCTGGAAACGCTGGAGATATATGAATATTGCCGAGAACTCGGCTGCACGGCCTTCCAGGGATTCTTCTTTTGCCACCCCAAGGTCGTATGGGTCAAGGCCTGCCCGGCGTACATGCAGCGGCTTACCGTCATGGCATTGCTCGGATGGATCCGGCAACTCGCTGGAAGAGCTCGAGCGCATCATCGTCCAGGATGCAACTTTCTCCTACCGCCTGCTGCGCTATGTCAACTGCGCTAGCTTCGCTCTGCGACGAGATCAAGCTGGCGCTGCTTGGACACGAGGGGGCGATCGGAGAGCTACTGGAGCGGGTGCTCGGCTATGAACGCGCCCACTGGCACAATCTGGAGAGCCGAGTCATCGATGTCGAGCTGCACACGCAGGCCTATCTGGAGGCGGTGCGCTGAGCCGATGAGTGCAACGAACTGCTCGCATCCATCAACGAGCACTGACCTTGCGCCCGCACCGCTCGATACCACGGAGCGGACGGCGGCAACCCTGCTGGGCGGTCAATCACAGAAATTCATCCGCTCGCGTTGCAGCTGCCATGCACGCGCACGCACTCGGTTGGAGCCTGCCAATGATAAACCGGCTCGGCTCTTAGCCTGCAGCTCATCGAGTTCCTGTTCAATCGCCATACACTTATGCTGGCGTTGGTTCCGAGCGCTTACCATACGGCGCGCCGCTCGGCGGCGTGCCTGAAGATGGGCGCGCACACGCTCATCAAACCGTTGCACCTGCCGACGCTCGAACGCCGATAGTCGGGGGATCCTATTGCCCCCAGTGGGGGCGGGGGTGATTCGTTGGACCTCCGTCTCCGGCGGTTGCCGATCGCTGTAATGAACCGAACCCGTCGCATCCTGCCAGCGATAAATCGGCACTGGCGGCGCCGCGGCAATCACCCCGCCCCCCACCAGCAGCATACCGCCAAGGGCGAGACCGGTTAAACGAGCCCGATGCATGTTGACTTTACCCCCCTGGGACGGTCTATACACTCCGAGTTTCCTGGTACGCGCCGCGAGTGGCTCAGCCGACCAGCCGCCAGGCCATACCGCCGATGCATCCCCAGCTTAACGCACTGCCCCGCCGTCGCAACAGATTATTGTGCTGCACATCACATTATTTCTGTGATCGGCGCGCAACCAAGCCGCTCGCCCTGGTGTTCATAGTCCCTACATGTTGGGGTAGGTGGGACCGTCACCGCCTTGAGGTACGACCCAATCGATGTTCTGAGTCGGATCTTTGATGTCACAGCCCTTGCAGTGCACGCAATTCTGGGCATTGATTTGCAGGCGGGGCCGTCCGTCCTCGCCGGCCACGATCTCGTAGACTCCGGCGGGGCAATAATACTGCTCCGGCGCATCATAACGGGCGAGATTGACGTCGATGGCCGTCTGGGCATCGCGCAGCTTGAGATGGCAAGGCTGGCCTTCGGCGTGATGGGTGTTGGAGAGGTAGACGGAGGATAAACGATCGAAACTCACGGTGCCGTCGGGCTTGGGATAGTCGATACGCCGCACCTCGGTCTTGGGTTTCAAACACGTATGATCGGCCCGATGGGCGAGCGTCCAAGGCGCTCGGCCGCGCAAGAGATACGTATCCACCGCCGAGTAAGCGAGCGCCGGCCACAGCCCCCAGTGGAAGCTCGGCCGTATGTTGCGCGCTCGGTAGAGCTCATCCCAGAGCCAGCTCTGGCGCAATTGCTCGGGATAGGCCACGATCTCCCGCGGCGTTGCGCCGGCCTGAGTCAACGCCTCGAATACCGCCTGCGCGGCTGTCATGCCGGATTTCATGGCCATATGGGTTCCCTTGAGCTTGGGAACATTGAGAAAACCAGCCGTATCACCGATCAGCATCCCACCCGGAAAGGTAAGCCGCGGCAGGCTCTGATAGCCGCCTTCGACCAACGCCCGCGCACCGTAGCTCACCCGCCGGCCACCGAGGAAGGTGGGCCGGATGGCGGGATGCAGCTTGAAGCGTTGCAGCTCTTCGAATGGAGAGAGATAGGGATTAGTGTAATCCAGCCCGACCACGAACCCCACCGCAACCTGGCGATCCTCGAGGTGATACAGGAAGGCCCCGCCGTAGGTCCATGAGTCGAGCGGCCAGCCAAGCGTATGGATCACGCGGCCGGGGTGGTGGTGCTGCGACTCGATCTCCCAAAGCTCTTTGATGCCTAAACCATAGGTTTGCGGTTGCGCGCCCTGCGCCAAAGAATAGCGTTCGAGTAGAACCTTGGTCAGCGAACCGCGGCAGCCCTCGGCGAACAACGTTTGCTTTGCATGCAGTGCGATACCCCGCTGATAATTGGCCCCGGGTGCTCCGCTCGGGGTAAGCCCCATATCGCCGGTCGCCACTCCTTTGACCGAACCATCGGCGTGATAGAGCACTTCGGCGGCGGCAAAACCAGGATAGAGCTCGACGCCCAACGCTTCGGCCTGCCAAGCAAGCCAGCGGCAGACGTTGCCGAGGCTGACGATGTAGTTGCCGGCATTACGCATCTGCGGTGGAACAGGCAAAGCGTAAGCGCTCGCCCGACTGAGGAAAAGGAACCGATCCTCGGTCACCGGCGTATTCAGCGGCGCCCCGCGTTCGCGCCAGTCAGGGAGGAGCTCATCCAACGCCCGCGGCTCGAGCACCGCACCCGATAGGATATGGGCGCCGATCTCACTGCCTTTCTCCAACACGCATACCGACAGCTCCCGACCGTACTCCACGGCTAATTGCTTGAGCCGGATCGCCGCCGCCAAGCCCGCTGGGCCGCCACCCACGATCACCACTTCGTAATCCAAGCTCTCGCGTTCCAAGCGTGTGCTCCCCTAACCATACGGCACCGCAGCTGCCTCCCGTCAAACTCAGGCCGGCCGCGCTTGCGAGAACAACGGTGAACCCTTGCTTAGAGCCGCCAGGCGTAGGCACGCAGTTTGAACTTCTGCACCTTACCGGTGGACGTCTTGGGCAGCTCGCCGAACACTACCATTTTAGGCACCATGGAATGCGCCAGGTGGTGCCGACAAAATTCGATGATCTCAGCCGCCCCGATGTCCGCGGCATCCGGCTTCAACATGACGAAGGCACAGGGGGTTTCACCCTGTTGCTCATCCATTCTCGCCACCACCGCCGCCTCCATAATCGCGGGGTGTCGGCAGAGCACCGATTCGATCTCAAGGCTCGAACTGGGCTCATCGTCTAAGGTAATGATATCCTTGGAGCGGTCTTTGATCTCCACATAACCGTCAGGATGCCAAATCGCCAGATCACCCGTGTGAAACCAGCCGCCAGCGAATGCCTCCTCGGTGGCCTGGGCGCTTTTGAAATAACTTTTCATAACGGTGTTGCCGCGGATAAAGATCTCGCCGATCGTCCGTCCGTCTTTCGGCACCGGCGCCAAGGTATCCGGATCCGCCACCATGAGCCCATCCAACATAGGATACCGCACGCCTTGGCGCGCTTTGATCCGAGCGCGCTCCTCGCGCGGCCGTGTGTCCCACTCCGGCTGCCACGCGCAAACCGCCGCCGGGCCACCGGCTTCGGTCAGCCCATAGACATGGGTTATCTCCATACCCATGGCCTCGATGCCGTCGATGACGGCGGCGGACGGAGCGGCTGCGCCCGCCATTACTTTAACGGGGTGATCGAACTTGCCGGACTTGCGCTCCACGGACACCGCAAGCAATGCATTCAACACGGCTGGGGTGGCGCAGAGATGACTCACCCGATGGCCACGAATCGCCTCAAATACAGCCTCGCCCCGCGCTTCCCGCAAACAGACGTGCACGCCTGCCATGGCCGTGATCGTCCAAGGGAAACACCAACCGTTGCAGTCGAACATCGGCAGCGTCCACAGATAAACGGGGTGCTGAGCTAGGCCCCAAACCAAAACATGACTGACTGCATTGAGATAGGCCGCGCGGTGGTGGTAGACAATCCCGTTGGGGTTACCGGTTGTCCCCGGCGTGTAGTTGAGCGCGATCGCCTCCCACTCATCCGGCGGGGGTTCCCAGACGAAAATCGGGTCCCCCTCGGCAAGCAGGGCCTCATAGCCCAGTTTTCCGAGACACGCTCCACCAACGCCGCCTTGCGGATCCTCGACATCGATCACCAGCGGCGGGGATGGCAACAAGGCCAACGCCTTTTCAACGGTCTTTGCGAATTCCGTGTCAGTAAGCAATAACCGGGCGCCGCAGTCCTGCAGAATGAAGGCGATCGTGCGGGCTTCCTGATGCACATCGAGGGCGTTGAGCACGGCGCCGGCCATCGGAACGGCAAAATGCGCCTCGAGCATCTCCGGCGTGTTCGCGAGCATGACCGCCACGGTATCGCCTCGTTCGACACCTCGGCCGCGCAGCGCCGAGGCAAGCCGCCGCACGCGCGCGTAAGTCTGCTCCCAACTCCGCTGCAGCTCCTCGTGGATAACGGCCGTGCGCTCAGGAAATACCGTGGCGGTGCGTTCAATGAACGTCAATGGCGACAATGCGCCGTAATTGGCATGCTCCATTGGTCTCCTCCCGGATTAAGCAAAGCCACACCCGTGATGGCGGTGGGGCCCAGACGTCACATTGCGCAGCTCACGGCACACGCCCCGTCTATGAAGCGAAATGACCCGCTTTGGATCATTTCGGGCGAATTTCGGAAGGTGGTGTGGCGACGGCCTAAAGTCAATGCTATCAGCTAGGCCTGGCGTAGGAGCCCGCTAAACAGACCGCCGCTCCACACCGGCTTCCAAGCGGTGCCGGCGGATGTTTACCCCGACTCTTAGCAACCTGCCCAGCTTGCCCGCTCAGCCATAAACGAGGGCCGCGGCCGAATCCCGTCACAGTCAGGCTCACGGCGATCTTTGCGGTGGTGCGCCAAAGTGCTGTTGAATGCCCTGCAGACCGGCCTGCAACTGGCTGCGCACGCGATCGCTATAGAACCATGCAATGAGCCGATCGAACGGATTCCACCCGGTCTCGCCTGAGACCACCCACGTCAGGCGGGTACCGCCTGATGCGCGCTCGGCTTGAAAGCGCCCGTCACGCACAGGCCCATCGTTGGTCTGCCGCCGATAGCGCAGCGCGTTGGGCTCGACCTCGAGCAAACGCCACACTGTGGTCTTGGGGCCCATTTTCCACACTTGTTCGGCGCCGGCGGTGCGGGCGGCGCCACGATAGGAAAAAGTCGACTCGGGAAAATGCTGCGTGTTCCAGACACTCCACTGCCGCCAAGTATGAAAATCGGCCACGTAGGCGATTACCTCGCGCGGCGGCGCGGCCACAGAAGTGCTCACCGCGACCTGCCACCGTGACCCCATGGCGAAACCGACCAGGGCCGCGAGGACGACCAGCGCGATCAAGGTTAGCGCAATGACATATTCCACACGCATGTCAAGGACCTGCCAGGCTCAGCGGGAATTTTACTGGGCGGGTCGAAAACACCACATCAACCTCCTCTTATCACAACACTCCACAGCCTCAACGCTTAGAACGCATCTCGGTCATGCTTGGCACGAGCAGGCTGGGATCGAGCCGGCGGTCAAACCAGTTTAATCCCCAATGCAGATTAGGGCCGGTCGCGCGCCCGCTCGCCCCGACCTCACCGAGGCTTTGCCCTTTTCGGACCGTCTGACCCGTATGGACCAAGATCCGCTTGAGATGAACATAGGTGGTCGAGATACCGTGCCCATGATCCAGAATCACGGTTCCACCGGAGAAGAACAGCCCTTGTTCGGCAAAGCTGACTACGCCATCGACAGGGGCACGAACAGGCGTGCCTGCCGGGGCGGCAATATCGACACCAGTGTGCGGGCTGCGCGGCTTGCCATTGAGAATCCGTTGACTGCCGTAAATCCCTGTAATCGTACCGCTTACTGGCCAACCCCAAGCACCATCGAAATCGGTGCGAGTACTGTTTGCGGAGCGCGCCCGGCGAATTTGCGCCGCCTCGCGGCGGATCCGGACAAGCTCCGCTTTGCTCGGCGTCACCTGCCGTGCGGGCAGACCGCTGATCCGCTGAACACGGTAGCGGCGCTGGCGCACCGTCAGCCGCCGTCTCGACACCCGAGCATCCGGGTAACGGATCTCGAGCAGCATGTGCTCACGCGCATCGCGGCCGAAGCCGATGACGAATTCACCGTCGCGCGCGACCCTTACATCACGTCCATCGAAGCGCACCTGCGCGCCTGGCGTCACACGGCCAATCAGCATCCCACCCTGGACGAGTTGGCCGCTGAGCTCGAGCCGCTCGCCCGCCATCACACCGCTTGTGAAAAACAGCAACAGAACCGATTTAGCTAGCCACCACGGCTGTCGCATCTTCCTATGCCAATAAGGGGGCACCGCTCGACATGCCCGGCACAGCCTACCCCTGAACCCGACGTTTGCGAATGCCCATCATCAGGGTGGACAAAAAATAGGCTAGCGCGCTGACAAGCACAATGGTCGCGCCGGAAGGCAGATCCGGCCCATAGGACAAGCCTAGCCCGAAGAGCGTAACGACGGCGCCCAGAATCGTCGCGAGCAGCATCATCGCACCCAGCGAGCGCACCCATTGCCCGGCGACAGCCGCGGGTAGCGAGACGAGCGCGATCACCAGAATCAAGCCAACCACCTGGATCAGCAAAACGAGGGTCAGCGCCACCATACAGAGCAGCAGAAGGTAGAATTGAGTCACGCCGACCCCGCGCAGGCGCGCGAATTGTTCGTCGAAGCAAACCGCCTGGAACTGGCGATGGAATACCATAACCAAGGCAAGAATGACCGCATCCAACCCCGCCATCAGCAGCAGATCATCTCGCGTGATCAACAGGATATTGCCGAACAGGTAACTCATTAGATCGACGTTGTAGCCAGGCGCACGCGAGATGAAGAGGATGCCGATCGCCATGCCCCCAGCCCAGAACGCACCGATCAGCATGTCCTCCTGTAGCCGCCAGCGCAGGCTCACCCAGCCGATCAGCAACGCCGCCAATACGGCGGCCGCCAAGGCACCGCCAAACGGCGACCAATCGAAATAGTAGGCCACCCCCACGCCGCCCAGCACGGCATGCGCGATGCCCCCAACCAGATAGCTGATCCGCTTGACCACGACGTAGGGACCGATCACCCCGCAGCCAAGGCTGGCGAGAAACCCACCCAGCAGCGCATTTTGCAGGAAAGTGAAATCCATCAAGGCGTGGAGGAATTCCATCACATCAACCGTGCCCCTCGTGCTGGACGAAGCGAATGGGATGACCGTAGAGTCGTTCAATGGTCTCGGCCGTGAGCGGTTCAGTGGTATGACAAACGAGTTCCCGGTTGAGACAAGCGACACGAGCTACGTATTCGGAGACGAATGCAATGTCGTGGGTAACGACGAGAATGGTCATCCTACGGTTGAGCTTCTTGAGCAGCCCGAACAGATCCCGCTCCGCCCGGGGATCCAGGTTGGCGGTGGGCTCATCGAGCAGCAGGATTTCGGGCTCGGTGGCAAGCGCCCGGGCGATCAGTACCCTTTGAAACTGACCGCCGGAGAGCTCACCGATCGGTCGCTCGCAGAGGTCCACCAGTCCCACTTCGCGCAGGCTGTGCATGGCGATCGCCCGATCACAACGGCGGTAACCAAACAGTGGCGGGCTCTGCCCCAACCGCCCCATCAACACCACCCCGCCTACGGAGATGGGGAAATCCCGCGCGAACTCGACATACTGCGGCACATAGCCCACCTGCCGGCGAGCACGCAACGGGGCGGTTCCCAACACCCGTACCTGCCCGCGGGTCGGCCTAAGCAGACCCAGAATCACCTTGAGCAGCGTGCTCTTGCCGCCGCCGTTGGGGCCAACCAACCCCAAGAACTCACCGCCGCCGACGTCCAAAGTTACATCTTGGAGCACATTCGGGCCGCCGTATCCTGCGTAAATCCCCGCGAGCTCGATCACCGGCCGCGCTATCACCGCAGCGCCTCCCGTAACGATCGGGCAAGGTGGAGCAGGCTGGCTGCATAGTCCTCGGCAAGCGGATCCACTCGGATAATCCGGGCGTCAAGCGCCCGCGCCACCGCCAAGGCAGAGGCCGAACTGTACTGGCGCTGAACGAAAATAGTATGGATCTCCTCTCGCTTAGCCCGTTCGATCAGCCGCCCGAGAGCCGCTGCCCCAGGCGTCTTACCGCCGACCTCAATAGCAATCTGTTGCAAGCCGTACTCGTCAGCAAAATAACCCCAGGCCGGGTGAAATACGAGAAAGCGCCGCTTGCTCGATCCGGCCAACAAGCTTCGGATCTCGGCATCAAGTGCGCGCAGATCGGCGGCGAAGGCCTGATAGTTCGCCTCGTAGGCACTGGCGCCGGCGGGATCCGAATCCGTGAGCGCATCACGTATGCGGGCAGCCATCGCGATCACACGGCGAGGGCTTGTCCAAATATGAAAATCCTGAAGGGAAGGCCCGTGTTCTGTCCCGGGGTGGCGATGATCCGTGCCGTTGCGCGGGGAAAGCCCTTCCCGAAGATCGATCACTTTCATCCGGGGGTTCATACTGCGGATGCGCTGCATCCAGCTCCGTTCAAACGGCACTCCGATGCGAAAATAAAGATCGCTGTCGACCAAGGCAGCTATCTGCCTCGGGGTGGGCTCATAAGTATGGGGGCTGCTGCCGGGCTGAACCATAACGGCAACCTGCACCCGGTGACCACCGACACGCGTTACGAACGTCTTCTCCGGTGCGACGCTGACGAAGACGCGCAGCGGCAACGCCGCGGCAGCGGTGGTAAAAAACGCCGCCAGTGGCAACAGGCAGAAAAAGACAAAATAGCGTACACGCACCGGCGCGAACGCGGCTGCATACGAACTCCGCTGCGCGGCCGCCCGGCCTGGAGATGACTCACTCATCGATATAGAAGGTCCCCGGCGAGGCCGGATCGTCGTTCCCGTTCCAACTCACCCCCCTGCAACAAACCCACTCCACCGGGCTTGCGTTGTCAGGTAGGGCGACTTGCCTTTCCGGGGTGCAAAATTCCGGTTCAAGCAACGACCATCGGACCCATAGGCCGCCCGCCCATCAAATGCAGATGCAAATGATAAACTTCCTGCCCGCCGTGCCGATTGCAATTCACCAATAGCCGATAGCCGTCCGCAGCAATCCCTTCTCTCCTGGCGAGATCACGAGCGACAAGGATCATATGGCCCACCAACCGCTCGTCCGCATCGTCGATGTCATCGACTGTAGGGATCACCTTGTTCGGAACGATGAGAATGTGGACCGGCGCCTTCGGGTTGATATCCCGAAAGGCCGTTACCTGATCGTCTTGGTAAACGATATCGGCAGGCACTTCACCGTTGATGATCTGCGCAAAGATATTCGCCATAATCGCTCCGCCTTCCTAATGCCCAGACGTCGACCATAGCCTGCTAACACGGCAGCCGGGTTGTCCAGCCAGTCAACACGGCTTTCTGCTGCGCTACTCGAGATCACGTGTCCACCCGAGCGCGATGCGCCGCCAACCGCGCGCGCATCATAACCCAACGGCGCAGACGGCGCACGCTAGAACCCGGCATCCAGACGTGCATACCCTCCTCTCTGCGTTCGTAATATGATGAGGGTGTCACGACCTGCGAGTTGTTCGACGACCATCAGGTCACACGGTTGCGCAAATAGACGGGCAGCGCCTCACTCGCACCCACCAGAGCGCCCTCGAAGTATCTGGCATGCGCGATACTCAGGCAATCCCGAGCATCCGGCAAACGTCCGCCGTCGAGACCACCGGTCGGTTTACCACAGCGCGCCATGAGGCGCTCCTTATACAAACGCCAACCCGACCCAACTCCATACCATGCACCAAGCAGCAGCGGCGGCACGGGCACCTCATCCGGCGAGACGACCAGCTCATCGGCCCTGGCGACCATGATGCCCGCTGCGGCGAGCTGATAGACTCCCCAATAAACTTCATCCATGCGCGCGTCGACCGCCGTCAACACCACCTCGCCGCCTTGCTCACGATAGACGCCTTGCGCGAGGCAAGCCAAGGTGGAGACCGGGATCAGCGGCCGATTCGCCCCGTAGGCAAGCCCCTGGGCAACACCGGCGGCGATGCGGATACCGGTGAACGAACCGGGTCCACAGCAATAGGCGATGGCATCCAGGTCGCTCAACTGCAGCGCCGCCTGCCCTAGGAGTTCATCGAGCAGGGGAAGCAAGCGCCGAGTATGCCCACGTGGCATGATCTCAGAGCGACTGAACACGCCCTGCGCCGTCGAAAGCGCTGCGGAACAGGCCTCAGTCGTCGTATCGAAAGCCAATATTCGGGGACCGTTCACATTCGCTCCAGAAAGGTGGCGCGGCTACGTAACGCTGATCCGTCCGCGCGGATAAACGCGTAGGCTCATGGCCGGTCGACGCAGACAAAGCCCCAACCATCACAGACTCACTCGTGGTGCCGCCCTATTGCAGAATAGCCGCAACACCCTCCTTGCCGCCATCGCTTGGACCGAGCGCCGGACTGTGGATCCAGGCACCGGTGATGCCATCCGTCGATCCTCCCAACACGCGGCCTCGCGCCGGCAATGCAACTCGATTCGGCGGCCACCGCCGGCGGACCGCCGCACGATAATACAATACGTGATTTCGCCTTTCATTTTTAATTTTATATTAAAAAACAATTGATTAATTATAAATCTGAGCACTCCTCCGGGGTTTTCCCCTTGACATCGCCACGGCCGGCGTATTTAATTTAATCAAGCATTGCGCTTAATTATAGGAATTCTTTTGCTTTCAACTGCTTCAGATCTCAGGCCCGCAGCCCTGATCGCATATCTATATCCCCTCTCGTCTTGTCACAGACCCGTTAGCGCTTGGCTTTGGCGCAAGGCATTGCTTTTGCGGAAGGAAGATAACCACAACCGCGCGGGAGATGTTTCACAACCCTTCTGTAACGGCCTAGCTCGACGTTGCTCGTATTGGGTCATCACAAACCGAATGACGTCTTGAGCGAAGTGGATAGAAAGGAGCCTATACCCGTCTAAGAATACGGAGGCAGCTGTGACCCACACCAAGCCGGATGCGGAAGTCCCCCTTATTCGCCAACCCGATGTCAATGACGGCGGTGGCATATGGCGCGTGGTGAAAGAATCCAACGTCCTCGACCTCAACTCCAGCTACCTCTATCTGCTGTTGGCCAAGGATTTTGCCGAGACCTGCGTCATCGCGGAGCTCAGCGGCGATGTCGTCGGCTTTGTCACCGGCTACCGCCCGCCGGCACGGCCCGAGGTCCTGTTTTTATGGCAGATCGGAATCTTGCCCAGCATGCAGGGCCGCGGCCTGGGCAAGCGGCTCGTGACCAGCTTTTTGCAGAGTCCTGGCGCCCAGGGGGCCACGCTACTCGAGACCACCGTGACACCCTCGAACGCCGCCTCTCGAGCGCTTTTTCTCGCCATCGCCCGACAACTCGGAGTGGAATGCCGTATTAGCCCATGCTTCAGCGCCAGTCAGTTTCCCGACCCCGGGCACGAGGAAGAAGAGCTCTACCGCATAGGACCGTTGCCTTAGAGCGCGCGTGCGCGTGCTCAAACCAAAACGGCAACCACCCGCCACGAATCATGCTTAGCAACAAACCAACCGAGGTGCACTCATGGAATTAATGGAGGCGATCGAACGCTACGAATCCGAGGTGCGTAGTTATGTCCGCAACTTCCCAACGGTATTCGAAAAGGCGCGGGGCTCCTATCTCTATGACGTCGACGGCAAAGCCTATCTCGACTTTTTCGCTGGAGCCAGCGTACTCAACTACGGGCATAATCACCCCGAGCTCAAAAAGGTACTGATCGAGTATTTGGCCGGCGATAACATCACCCATAGTCTTGATATGGCGAGCCGGGCCCGAGCGGAGTTTCTCATGACCTTTCATGAGAAAATACTCAAGCCGCGCGGTCTGAACCACCGCGTCCAGTTCCCTGGCCCCACAGGCACCAACGCCGTCGAGAGCGCGTTGAAGATTGCCCGCAAAAGCAAGGGCCGGGAGAAGATCATCGCCTTTACCAATGCCTTCCACGGCATGACCTTAGGATCGCTGTCGGTTACCGGTAACGCGTTTAAGCGCGCCGGCGCCGGTTTGTCGCTGACCCACAGCGATCCGATGCCATTCGACGGTTACATGGGTGAAGGGTTCGACACCATCGATTATCTTGATCGCGTGCTTGATGACGGTGGCAGCGGGGTCGACCAACCGGCGGCGGTCATCACCGAGACCGTTCAGGCCGAGGGTGGCGTCAACATCGCCTCCGTGGCATGGCTGCGCCATCTGCAGCAGCTTTGCCGCAAGCACGACATGCTTTTGATCATCGATGACATCCAGGCCGGTTGCGGGCGTACCGGAAAATTCTTCAGCTTCGAAGAGGCGGAGCTCGACCCGGATTTGATCACGATATCCAAATCGCTCAGCGGATACGGGCTGCCGTTTGCCCTTACGCTGGTAAAACCAGAATACGATATTTGGGAACCCGGCGAGCACAACGGTACGTTCCGTGGCCACAATCCCGCCATGGTCACCGCCAAACGGGCCATCGACCTCTTTTGGAGCGACTCAGCCTTCAGCCAGGAGGTGACGGCCAAAGGAGACTATATCCGCGAAGCCTTGGAAAAAATGGCCAGCAAGTATCCGGAAACGTTGGGCACGGTACGCGGCCGCGGCATGCTACAGGCAATCGAGTTCATGGACAAGGAGTTGGCGAGCACCGTCTCGAAAAAAGCATTTAAACTGGGTTTGATCATCGAGACAGCCGGCCCGGCGGATGCCGTGCTCAAGCTCATGCCTCCGCTCACCATCGCACAGGCGGACTTGGACAAGGGGCTGCAAATCATCGAACGCGCCATCGTCGAGGCCATGCAGGAACTCGACATCGGGGCACCCCAAGCGGCCGGCCAGTAGTCCTTTTGTGTAGGGAAACAAAGAGTGGTTGCCTATGATTTACCGTACCCTCGACGAGCTGATAGGAAGCGAGAACGACGTCCGCGCACCAACCTTTCACAGCCGCCGCCTCTTGCTCAAGTCGGACGGAATGGGTTTTTCCTTCCATGACACCATTCTGTTCGCAGGCTCGGAGACCTACATTTGGTACGCTAACCATTTGGAGGCGGTTTACTGTATCGAAGGTGAAGGCGAACTCGAGACCGTGGACGACGGCAAGATCCACCCTATTCACCCCGGTGTTTTCTACGCCCTCGACAAGCACGACAAGCATTACCTGCGCGCCAAGTCACAGCTGCGTATGATGTGTGTGTTCAATCCGCCGCTCACGGGGCGGGAGGTTCACGACGCACAAGGCACCTATCCGCTCATGGAATAACAGCCTGCCAAACCTACCTGATTGCCCTTACCTTTTGGACCGGGTTCGTTCTTCGGCGACCCGGTCCGATACGCCTTGCCAGCGCTTGTGCCGCATCGGCTGCGAATCGCCGACGCGGCTTCCGATGGGCGGGTCTGACAGCGCACTCACTGCATGACGGCAGCACCTGAGCGCAGGGTGCCCTACGATGGCTCCTCAACGGCGACAGAGCCGTGCTCACCGAAAAACGTTTGCACATCGCCGATCCGTCGTGTCAGCGGAATCGGGGGCAGACTGCGCAGAAACACTCGCCCGTAGGATCGACTTACCAGGCGGTTGTCGCCGATGACGAGCACGCCACGATCCGAGCTGTCCCGGATCAAGCGCCCGACACCTTGGCGCAGCGTAATAATCGCCTGTGGCAGCTGGAGATCGACGAAGGGATTGGCATTGCGCCGCCGCAGGACGGCAACTCGCGCCTGCTGAACAGGTTCCGAGGGCGCAGCAAAGGGCAGGCGATCGATCATGACGCAGGATAAGGCATCACCGCGCACGTCCACCCCTTCCCAAAAGCTTTGGGTCCCCAACAAAACGGCATCACCGAGGTCACGAAATCGTTGCAGCAATTGATTCTGGGATAACTCGCCTTGCACCAACAGCGGATACGGCAGACGCTCAGCGAGATAGCGCACGGCACCGTCGAGTGCTTGATGACTGGTGAATAGGAGAAAGGCACGACCACCGCTCGCGCGCAGAACCTGCCGTACCGCTTCCAGATAACGTGCCTGATAATCGGGTGCATTCGGCAGCGGCAAACCCGTCGGCACATACAGCAGGGCATTGCGCGCGTAATCGAACGGGCTCTCCACCTGAACGGTACGCGGCTGCTCGAGCCCGAGTTGGGCCACATAGTGATCGAAGCGCCCGCCTACGGATAAAGTCGCGGAGGTGAAAATCCAGGCGGCCGGGCGCTCCGCCATGCGATCACGAAAGGCGGCGGTGATATCGAGCGGCGTCAGATGCAGAATAAAGGAGGTCGATCCAGTCTCCCACCATCGAACATAACCAGCTTCCGCCTCGGGAGCGAGAAAACGCTGCAATGTGCCGGCGATCTCCCCCGCGCGTCGCCAACAGCTCTCCAGTCCTTTACCACGCTGAATCAGCGGGGCGAGCACCGTATGCAGGCTCTGCAGCGCCGCAAGCGGAGCTTGTAGTGCTTGCAATACCCCGGGCCGTTTTGATAACTCAGCCCAACTGCCCCGGCCGACACCTTGGCCCAGCGCGAGACGAAGCACCCGCATGGCCTGTTGCAGATCCTCGGCGGCTCCAGTGAGCACCGCTGAATCGGGCGCCTCGCGCAGCTGCTGCAAGCGAGTATCCCGAGCAAGCTCCTTGAGCTGGCGGCTGCTCACGGAGCGCCCGAAAAACCACGCCGCCGTCTCCGCGAGCTGATGTGCTTCATCCAAAACGTAGGCATCCGCGACAGGCAGCACTTCGCCGAATCCACCACGGCGAACCGCCCAGTCGGCCATCAGCAAATGGTGGTTGACAACAACCACATCAGCTTCCTGGGCGCGGCGCCGCGCCTCCATAAGAAAACACGTAGCATAGGCCGGGCATTGCTGCCCGAGGCAGCTATCCGCCGTCGCGGTGGCCCGCGCGAGCAGGCCAGGATCGTTCAAAGCCAGCGGCGCCTCGGATAGATCCCCGCTGCGGGTGATTCGCGACCAATCGTAGAGCTGGCTAAAAACGGCCGCTTGCTTGGCATTGTCGAAGCGTCCCTCCTCGGCGGCCGCCGTCAGGCGGTATCGACATAGATAATTGGCGCGCCCCTTGAGCAACGCGGCGCGCAACGGCCGCTCCAGCGCCTTGGCCACTAACGGCAGATCTCTATAAAAAAGCTGATCCTGCAGGGTCTTGGTACCGGTGGAGAGCACGACCTTACGCCCGGAGCATAAAGCAGGGACCAGATAGGCGAAGGTTTTACCGATCCCGGTACCCGCCTCGACGACCAAGGTGGCGCTGTCGGTCAGGGCTTCGGCCACAGCCTGCGCCATCTGGAGCTGTTGGACGCGCGGCTCAAAGCCCGGCACCGCCCGGGCAAGGCAACCGCTGCCACCGAGCGCGTACCGACATACCTCGACGAGATCATGGCGTTGCACTGGGATTGGCGAGCTTGGCGGCCCGAGTGCGCGCCTGCCTCGCTCCGACCTCATCACCCTGCAGCTGACGCGCGGCGCCGATCAGCACCCAATCTTGGCGCTTGAGCTCGACATCGTCGCCCGCCAGTGCTATCGATTTGAGCGCCAAACTCTCAGCCTGAGCGTATTGCCCTTGCCGATACCGAACCACCGCTAAATTCTGCCAGATTATGGCGTTGCGCGGCACGATACGCAGGGCGCGCTCCAGATAGGCGACCGCACGATCATGCTCACCGGCCGCGGAGCTGTCCTCTGCCCTAGCCACCAGACCGCGCACCGCCGCGGGCATAACGACTTTGCGTTCCCCTGGAGCGGGCGGGGGTGCGTGCTCCCCGGTCTCAGCGGGCACCGGCGGGGGCGCGGGGCCTCCCGAGGGAGGAGGCACAGCGCAGCCGGTGAGCAAACCGAGCACCAAGCCGGCCACGGGCCAACGTGTAGCAATTCCTGTGCCCATCAGTTGAATAGCCTCTTCACCCAGTTCATCGCTCGATCGACCTCGCTCGCCGAGCGGACGCACTCCGAGGTGCCATCCGGTGCGCTGTCGCGGATATACGGCAACTCTACGGCATGCTCACAATGCGCGGCGGCGAGCGCCCCCGTTTGCGCATCGATCCAACGCCTTCGCACCCGTTGCGGGGGAGTAAGCTCGAATGCCTGCAGCGGCAATTGCGCCATCATTGCACCCCAGACCTGCATCGCGCCGCTCGCGCCGGTTAAGCCGGTCCGGCCGTTATCGTCCCGCCCCACCCAGACCACCCCGAGCCTCTGCCCGGTAAAACCGGCGAACCAACTGTCACGGGTATCGTCGGTGGTGCCGGTCTTGCCGGCTACGTAAAGCTTCGGCGGCAACCAGCGAGACAGGCCGCGTGCGGTTCCCTGCCGCACCACTTCCTGCAAACCATACCGCAGCAGATAGATCGGACCCGGATCGAAGACCCGCGCGACCTCGAGCGGATAGTGGCTCAGGACTTCGTAATCCGGCGTCATCACGGCCCGCACCGCTCGCAGCGGGGTACGGA
>JAGFJL010000072.1 GCA_024102725.1 Nitrococcus mobilis | reverse complement strand
CGGGTGCGGGGCAGCCCCTGCGGCTCCGCATCGAGCCGCGTATCGGCCAGGTCGATCCCCGCGGGTGCGGGGCAGCCGAGAGCCGGCGATTCGCCATCATGCCGCGCACGGGTCGATCCCCGCGGGTGCGGGGCAGCCGGCGCCGGGGTGGATTTCACGTTGCTCGGCGAGGGTCGATCCCCGCGGGTGCGGGGCAGCCAACCTAGGGTACTTCGCCCGACCGGCGAAAAAGGGTCGATCCCCGCGGGTGCGGGGCAGCCTAGTCACGGGCGGCGGCGAGGTGGACCTCGCCGGGTCGATCCCCGCGGGTGCGGGGCAGCCTATTCTTGCTATTTCTTAACCATAACGTATTGAGGTCGATCCCCGCGGGTGCGGGGCAGCCTCTAGCGGATAATACTTTGTTTTTTATAGATTGTTAAAGATCTCGCATCAATCGACAGGGCGCTTTGCCAGTATGATTCCGTCTATTTCAACGAGGTCGATGGGAGGTGTGCCGAGTGTTTGGACGGCCTGGCCGCCGGGGATGCTCGTTTCCGCCCAGACCATGATGATCGATGCATCCTGCTCGTAGGGCCACCAATCTTTGAGTACGGCCCAGATGCGCTCTCGTACGGCGACGGAGAGCCGTGGTGCGCTGTAAACGCCGGCGGCAAGCTCCAGCATCGAGGAGGCCAGGAAACCTCGGGTCCGGTCGCTGACATTACGGGTCACCACCATCGTCATCGGCATGGAACAGCTCCTTTATCCGGTCGATCATCTTTGGCACGAGCTGCCGCTTGCGAAACTCCGACGCCGCCTCGCGCCGAACTACTCGCTCGAGGTTGAGGGTGGGGTTGTCCAATACCTTGCGCGCCGCTTGGAAGGCGAGCGGGACGGTGAGCTCGGCTCGGTACAGATCGGCGATATCGAGCGTGAAGGCGTTACTGGAATCTTCATGGATGAAGCCGAGCGGTGGCAGCGCGCCGGTTGCGGCAATAGCAATATCGGCGGCCGATTCGACAAACGTTGCCGCATGATTGATGGCCTGATTCGGCACGTCCGCCGCCATTGGGTTTGACCGATCATAGCGGCGCCCTTTCCAGGGTATGCCGAAGCGCTCGGCCTCGATGCGGTACATCTCCTTGACGCGGCCGCCTTCGATGCCACGCAGCACAGCGATGTCCCGGTGCGGCAGCACGCGCCTGAAGCGGAAGGCATATAGGCGCCTTGCCATGTCCAGCCGGCCGGTTTCGTTCGCCCATAGGGTGGCATGGCGCCGTGCGGTTGCCGAGCGGCCCTGTCCCATCGGTGGGGCCGTATAGAACTTCGTGCCGCCGCCGCCAACAGCGGCCAGTAACGTGCCGTGGCGAGCCAGCACGCGCAATACGTCGTGGGTGATGCTGCAGCCGGGTCCGAGCAGAATCATGGACAGGCCTTGATAGGGGATGGCGTAGTCGCCCGCTGCGAGATCCTCGGAGTCGGAGCAGACGAAGCGCAGCGTGCCGTCCTCGACGGATAGCCGTCCGCGGGAAAGCCACAGCAGGCCATGGCGGTCCGCGTGAGGAATACGGGAGCCCGATAGCCCGAGCCGCCCGGGGAGAAAACCACCGCTGCTGCTCATGCCGGGCGCAGCAAAAGCATGCCGAAGCCGAACGCCCGATGCCGGCCGATGCCGTTATGCAGCAGGGCCCGAAAGGCATCGGGCTCTTGCACGGTAAGGCGCCCGCTGAGCAAGGCGTCTGGTCGCATGATGCGGCGGCCGCTGCGTTTGCGTTCGTCAGCGGCATGGCTCTGGCGCCAAGCGGAGACCAGGCGAAAAGCTTTCAAGTCGAATGTTTCGAGACGTGCGATCTCCTTCAGCTTTGAGCAAAGCCATTCACGATAAACTTCGGCACGGCTGTTCGGCGTAGGTTCATTGCCGGTGGGCAGCTGGGCGAGGAAGGCATCGCGTTCGCCCTGCTTGCCCCGGACTACTGGACAGGCGCGAACTTCGAAGGCAAGCAATTGACCTCGTTGCCAGGCAATTTCGCCCAGTGGCTTGGATGCGGCGCCAGCCCAATCACAGACCGCAACGGCCAGCGGTGGGGCAAATTGCCGGACATGCGTGCGCAGCGTCTCGGCATCCGCGCGGCCATAGCCCAGCAAGCGCAGCGCACCATCGCGTTGCTCGATCAGCCGGAAGGTGAGCGGTGCGAGCTCACCCAGCGCGGCTCGCAGCCAGCTATGAACGGCGTAGCCAAGATCCTCGTCCTGAGCGCGGTTATGCCCGTGCATCTGCGCATGGGCGACAAGTCGGTCCGGCTTTAGCCGCAGGTCGATCATGTGCATAACGGCACCTCGCTGATATGCCCGGTGATCATGAGGCGAGCACCGACATGGGCCTGGATGCGCCAGTCCCGGTCATCCGTGCGGCGCTCGCGCTGGCGCGCCTCCAGCACCGGATCACCGCAGCCCAGTGGCCAGCACGCTTCGAAATGCTCTGTCTCTGCTGAGGCCCGACTGTCCCTCGGTTCCACTTTGAGGGCCGAGAGCGGGTTTACTGTTTCACGTTGTCCAAGGACCAACCGGCCAGCCGGCAAGCAGGTCTTGCGGCCGAGAAACAACGGGCGAGCCGGATGTTGTAGAGTGGTGGCCACCGTCTCGATGTCAGGCATGCCCTCGCGCACTGTGAGGGCAAGCGTCATCACGCCGTTGGCCCAGTAATGGCGGTATCTTTGATGGGTTCCCCTTTTTGCAGCTTCTCCGCCCTCCCGATGCTCCGGAACTCCACGGGTCGTCCAGCCGGGCTGCCCCAGGTGCGATTGGCCGAGATCGACTGTGTGGTAATCCCGCAGCGGAATCGGCGGCACATCCCAGCGAGCGGCGTATTCGATGCGTGACTGAAGCTCATTCAAAGCCTCCGTGTCTCCGTGGTGCCAGCCAAACGCATTCGCGATCAGCCCGGTCAGCATGGCTCGGCCAGGAAAGCGTTCCGTGGGATTGTGCTGATCCACCAGTACACCGCCAAAGCTCATCAGGGGGGCGTCGAAGCGCAGCAGTAAGCACCGCATCAGGCCTCTCCGAAGATACTGTTGAGGGCAGCCTCGATGGTTTGATTGAGCGGAGCCCACTGCGCCGACGGCACTGTGTCGGTCTCGTGGGTGGAGGCAATGAAGCGCGGCCCCTCGATGCCGTACATGTTATCCAGCCGGGCGAGATAACCACCCAGCGTGTTCACGGCCTGCTGCATGAGATCGCCATTTGGCCGCAGGTGATCGAGGTAGGCATTAGCAAGGGAGCGCGGTTGGGCTGCGCCGGTCTCCAGCAGCGCACAATCCGTTCGGGCGTAGGGTGCGGTGGCGCCGAGCTTGGCGCCGGGGGAGACCGTTGCAATCGATTTCACCAAGCCCATGAGCACATTACGCGCATCATCGATGGCTTCGGGCTGGTCTTGCCAGTCGTGACGGTCACAGCCGCAGAGATTGGAGATCAGCAGCGGCACGTCGACCACCACGTAGCCATAGAAGAGACCGGCGCCGAGCTCCATGTCGCCGGCATGCGCAGCGCCGGCGTCCTCGTCCGGTTCCTTGAGATCGTCGACCACGGTGAAATAATCGACCTCGTTATCCAGCGCATGGACCGTAAAGGCATGCGCAACATGAACGCTGGCATCGGTGCGCGCAAGGATGTCGGAGGTGACGAAGCGACCGAACAGCGCCCCTTCGATGCCGGCCATGAGGTCATCGCCGCCGCTGGCGGTCAGCAGGGCGCGGAAGTTCTTTTTGTGCTCTTTCATGCGCTCCTCGAGCAGCTTGCCGGGCTCTGCTCCGGATTCGGCGCACTCGCGAATCAGAGCGACGAAGTAGTCGGCCTCCGGCCGGCCGAACAGCACGGGCTGTTTGAGAAACAATGATCCTTTCTCCCGCGCCTCCTTGCTCTGGATTACGGCGCCGATGAGCTTTTCCGTGAGCTCGCGCGCCGTGGTCTCGTCCACACCCGCGGCCATTACACGGCGGAAAACCTCTCGGTCGAAGAAATGGCGCGAGCGGATGCCGGATGGTAGTGAGAGGATCTCATTCAGCGCCAGGCGCCAGTGGCGCTTCAAGCATTGCGAGGACACGCGCATGCGCTCGGCGTTGCCGAAGGGAATGCGCTTGGCAAGACCCGCATCGTCTCGGTTCAGCAGAGCGGCGTGGTAGGAGGTGAGGGTGTGGATCTGCAGGAACATGAAGGTACTCCTTTAGGCGAACTCGACGGCGCTGTCGTCCTTGGCGGATGGGGTGCGATAGAAGTCGCGGGCGATGCGTTGGTTAACGCGCTCCCGGGTATCGTTGTTGACGGCAAACAATAGCCAGGCAATGTCCTTCCAGTTGCAGCGGACTCGTCCGGCCGCCAGCCGGGTGGCGGCGCGCAGAGTCAGGGTGGCGAGCACGCGGCCTTCGGCGGCGAGCAGGCTCTCCAGGCGCAGTTCGGAGTAGTCGCTCTCGGCGAGTGCGTGGCCGAAAGGCATCGAAGGGTTATGCGGATTTTGATGCTGCCGCGCGAGCGCGCTGATCAGCGTCCGCCACGCAAGCGCCGTGATTTTCCCATGCCAGCGCGGGGGTACGTAGCGCAGTAGAAAGCGATGGTAGGACAAGGGGGTCGGCCCGCTGAGACTCATACGCTTGAGCCGCGCGCGCTCGCCGTTGGGAAAGCCGTCCGCATGTATCACGGCCGCGAGGCGCGGTGCTAAGTCGGCCGGATAGTTAATGTTCGTATCAGCCTGCGGCATTGATCATCTCCTCCTTGAAATGCTTGCGAAAGGCGCTGTGGAACAACCCGCTCGCCCGGACCTTGCCGCGATAACGCCGCCCTGTGCGTTGCGGCGCGCCGCGCAAGGCATCCTCCAGCACCTGTTGCGCGAGCTGCTGGAGCTCGCCGAGCCAGTGTGCCCGCGCCGCGTCGTCTGTCTGATCGATGGCTTGCCACAGCCATGGGAAGTAGCCATGCGCCCAGTTCCGGTCATAGTGAGCGAGCCAGGAATCCACCCACTGGCCAGCCTCACGGCGGCCGGTGTCGGGCCACCCCTCCGGGCCGCCTTCGACGAGAGTGAACAGAGCGGGTCGGAGCGCCCTGCCGCGAACATCGCGCGCTCGGGTCAGCGCCCAGTCGGATAGTCGCCCCAAGCGGTTCCGTGGTTCGCCGCCCCCCAGCAGCAATTGTTTCGCCTTTGGTGCGATATAGATACGGATTTCGTGGTAGCCGTCGGTGGTGCCCTGGCCACGTACAAGTACAGAAGCGTGCAACCAGGCGGGCGCATCATCAGCGCGCAGTGTCTGCATGGCAGCGGGCTGGTAGCTCTCTTGGGTGATGATGAGGTCCCGCAACAGCTCAGGATGAAATCCTCGCGTCGATGCAGTGAGTGCCGCCTGATCAGTGCGCCTCAACGGGATCCACGGATCGCCGACGTTGCCGGCGGTCTCCCTGCTCACCGTAATGCGCGCGGCGTTGGCGGGCTTGCCCAAGGCGCGGATGTTTTGGTTGGCGGGGATTAGGCGTACCAGACGGCAGATCTCGATAAAGAACGGGTGCAGCGTGTCCAATCCCAAACCGGCAGTGCCATCCCAGGGCATGAGCCACAAGAGACGATACCCGTTGCGATGGAATACCCACGGAGGATGCAGCAGATCACTCAGCCGCCCCATCAGCCGTATCACGTCTTCCTGCCAACGTCGGGACGGTTGCAAGCTCGTATGGCTTGCCACGCAGGGGCGCGAGGCGAAGCCGCCATTCATGCGGCAGATGCCATAGTTCCCTTTGCCCAGAAAGCCGCTCATAGTCTGCATCGAGATCAATGCAAGACTCCAAGTCTCAGGGGTGGCCTCGATCAGCCGTGCTCCTTTCAGATCATGGTTCTTCGCGGTTTGCAGAACGTCGAGTTCATCGGGGGTAGCCGCCTTGGGCTGGTAGGAACTGAACGCACCAGCGGTGGGTAAGGGCGGCTGCATGAATGCCGGCCGGGTGGGATCGTCTACCACCAGTGTCCAGGCAGCGTCGTCATCACGCCCGGTCAGGCGGCGGATGCCGTCGAGCCAGAACGCCTCGTCCTGAATCGGGTTGTTCTCGCCGGCCTGGTCGAGCACCGCACCGGCGAGATAGCAGAGGAAAATGTGGAAGGCATCGGCCTGGTGGCGTTGGGCGCCGGTGAAGCTTTCAACATCGCCCCGACCCAGCGCCGCTAGCAGGGCGGGCAGGGAGAGCGACCGTCGATCGCCCGAGGGCAGCTCAATCCCGAAGACGTTATCGAGCAGTAGGTTAGCGTTCATCGTCGAGCTCCAGTCCGAGGCGGGTATAGCGAAAAGCTTTGCCGCCGTAGCGGAATCGTAGGGTGCGGCCGGCAATTGTCGGCGGCCCGTCCAGCTCCGTGACGTCTATTCCCTTGGCCATCCAGCCGGGGATGGCGAGCTCAAAGAGGGTTTGGCTGAAGGGGCTTTGCTCGGGCTCTGTCAGCGGTATTCGGCGATCATCCAGCCCCAGCCGGGTGCTGAGCTTTTCATCGAGGGCGCGAAAGCGCAGGGCAGGGTCGCCGAAGGCCTCCGTCGCCTGAAGCAGCGTGTTGTGCGCCGCCTGTCCGTGCGCCATAACGCGGGCGCAGATTTCGTTGCGGTGGCGGGACCAGTGACCGGCGTCGAAACGCGCGAGATTCTCCGGATGGGTGGTCCACTCCACGAGTGCTCGGTTCTCGGCGGGAATCCGGATCTCGCAGCCTGCGCCGATGCACTCCAGGGTCAGCCGAGCGATTCGCAGGTCCGGATAGACCTTGCCGAGCCCGGCTTCACCCCGAACGTTGCCCCGCCCGTCAAAGAAGGACTCCAGCGTGGGGTCGTCGGGAACGAGCACGGTGCAGCGCGGCGACGCGAAGCCCGCAGGCCGTGGTCGATCATGCCGGTGCAGTCGGCCGATGCGCTGGAGGAGCACGTCCATAGGGCAGAGGTCGGTCACCAGGTAGTCGGCGTCGATGTCGAGGCTCTGCTCCAGGGTCTGGGAGCCGATGAGCAGCAACGGGCCAGCGGCACTCGATTTGCCGAACTGTGCGCTGACCGCTTGGTCCAGCAGCAGCCGATCGGCCCGGGCGAAGCGACCGTGGTGCGGGCAGATGAGATCCCCAATCCGGAACAGTGCTGCCGCCAACGCTGATTCTTGCTCCGCTGCCTGCAGCAATGAGATGACCCGCGAGACGGTGTTGAGAACGACGAGTACGCGTGCGCCGGCTTCGATGGCCTCGAGCAGCTCCGGAATGATTCGCTCCGGCGTCGAGAGATGCGCTACCGGCTCGATCCGAACCCGTTTCTCGCGCCCGCAGACATCCGGCAGCGATTCGATCCGCCCCTCGCTGTCTGTCACCGCGGGGTAAGGCTGAGCGCTCGCCTCGGCCAGGGGCGCAGTGGCATGTGCTGTATTCAGGGGCACCAGCAGTTCGGTGCGGGCATCGCTGCCCAAGGTGGCAGAGAGCAGCAGAGCGCGGCCGCCGGCCTCTCGGTGATGGTCCAGCAATGCCCGCAGCAGGCCGCGCATGTAGGTGTCCGAGGCGTGCACCTCATCGACCACCAGCAGGGCGCGCTCCAGGCAGACGGCGCGCAGATGCGCGTGGTTGACCTGCATTACCGAGAGCAGTGCCTGATCGATGGTGCCGACCGCAATAGGGGCGGCCAGGAAGCGCTTCGGCCGCTCGGCGGACCAGGCTCGCTCCAGCCGGCGCGCCGTGGCATCGTCCTGCCAGAGCTGAGCGGGGGTTGGCAGCGCGGCGCGCTCACCATCGACTTGCGCGTAACCGGGGACTGCGAGGACGACCGGGGGATGCCCCTCGCCGAAAGCGGTTTTTGCAAAGGCGAGTACTCGCTCGTAGAGCTCCCGCGCCGCGACCCGCGTCGGTAAGGCGAAATAGAGGGAATCGACCGCGCCGGTCGCGAATAGCCGGAAGAAGTGGCCGAGTGCGGCTTCCGTTTTCCCAGAGCCGGTCTCGGACTCGGCGATCAGAACGGGCGAGTCATTTGGCTGAAGGAGCGCGGCCTGCAGCGGCGTGGGTTCAGGTTTAAAGGAGAACAAATCCGCGAAGGCGCGGTTTGGATTCAGCCGCGCCCGAATATCGGTCAAGTTCAGTCCGATGGCCCTGAGCGAGCGCTCCGCCGCCTCCCGGGCGAACTCGACGCGGGAGCCGTGGCCGTGGCGGAAGGGGAAAAAACCCTCGGCGTGGGAGCCAAGCCAGTCCGCCAGCATGACCAGACCGGCGAAGCGGTGCTGCAGCGCAGGCGTTGCCGTCAGTGGCGATGCGCCCGCCGTGAACGCATCGGGAAATGCCGCGCGGGCCGTGGCGAGCAACTTGGCGATGTCGGCGATCGGGTCGATGCCGCTGGCCGCGAGCCAGAGCGGCTTTTGACGGTGAACCTCGGTGTCGACCAGCTCGATGGGTTTACCATGGTGGGAGGCGCTGGCGAGCAGCATGCGCAGGGCGCCTTCCTCGTCATCGAACCAAGTAGCAAGCGTCGGATAGCTGATTGCATCGAGGAATCGCGGTTGGAGTGTGTCGTCACAGATGAGTGCGCTCAGCTCTCGGACATGACCGGCGGTTCGTGGTGGGTTCGCCAGCGCTTTCGCCTGGAAGCCGTGATTGCACTTGCCGATATCGTGCAGAAAGGCGAGCACCGCCAGGCGGTCGATATGGGTGGGGCTTAAGTGTTGTCGTCCAGCGGCGCGGGCCAGCGCACGTGCAATGGCATCCTGTCGGCATAGGGCTTGGAAGACGCTGGCGACATCGGTGCAGTGATCGACCAGCGCCAGCCAGTCCTCGATATTGCCGTTAATGTCTTTCCTGAGCTTGCCCCACAGGCGCGGCGGATGTTTGCACACGCCGCTGTTTTCTGAGCGCTTTTGACCAATGCCGTCGGCATTCCCCGTGCCGCGGCCGTGCTTGGGGCGCGGCCCATCTTTAGGCGAAGTCATCAAAATACCCCCGAGAACTACTCATCCATGCGGTCTTTTGGCTCTCCGATGCCGACGCCACACCCGCTTGCCGGGGGTGTTGCGTATCCGCGATAGTTTTCTGGTTTGGCGGGAGTATGCCCTTCAACGGCTTGTGGTGTTTGCGATGCGGTTCACATAAAAAAGTATGATTCGTACAGGTATGCTACTTCGCTTCACTGGCGGGATGGATGGTGATCTCCTTCGCCGTCAAGGACGATCCGGGGGAGCGCCGGAATCGCATTTCTTGCAGTTGAGCGTTCGGCCGAGCATCCGGTTGCGGCCTTGCGGCGTGGTCACCCACGGGCGATTGATCCACGGCGGTTTGTGGCGTACATGCTGGTTGTGCCCGCACTCGAGTTCGGCAACCCAGTGCCGCTCGTTGTCCTGATGGAAACCGACGATGTGTTGCTGCATGTCATCTGACCTTGTCGCTGCGCATTAGGGAAGACAACCCGGCTTGGAGCGGGTTATCGGTAGTCGTGTTCATCGCCATTATCCGGATGGCGTGTAGGGGGGAGCTCGTTCGGCTCAGCCTGGATTGGTGCCAAGCGCCCGGGCCCCGGCGCGTTTTTGACCGTCGGCAATGCGCGCGTCTTAGCCTCATCATAGGTTCTGCCTTCGACACGATCCCGAAACAGCGCGGCGCGTACGAGCAGCATCAGGGTGACCGGCGTTGTCAGAGCCAGGAAGATCGCGATCAGTATTTCATGCACGACGGGGCGGGTCTGCAGCACCGAGAAGAAGATCATCGACGCGATCAGTACGCAGCCTGCGCCGAGTGTGGTTGCCAATGTCGGGGCATGAACCCGCTCGTAAAAGCTGCTAAACCGCAGCAATCCCAGCGACCCGGTAAAAGCCAAACCCGCCCCCAATAGGACCAGTGCAGCGGTCAGCAGTGCGGCCCAGGCCGGCAGTTCCGCGGCGAATGTCATTCGATCACCTCGCCGCGCATCAGAAACTTCGCCAGCGCCGCCGTCGCGACGAAACCGAGCACGGCGATGACGAGTGCCGCCTCGAAGTACACTGTGCTGCCCGAGCGGATGCCGAAGATCAGCAGCAGGAGGATGGCGTTGACATAGAGCGTGTCGAGGCCCAGCACCCGGTCCTGCGCTCTCGGCCCGCGGAGCATCCGGAAGGTCGCGCCCGCCATGGCGAGAGCCACCAGGACCTGGGCGATCGTGAGTGAGCCGAGCAGCACGTTGGCCGTCATTCGAAGATCTCCAGCAACAACCGCTCGTAACGGCCTTTGATGATATCGAACCAGGCGTTCTCGTCGATCAGATCGAGGATATGGACGGTGACGACCCCGGTGGCGGAGTCGAACCCCGCCCACAGGGTGCCCGGTGTGGAGGTGATGATGCAGGCGAGCACCGCCAAGCCGTATGGATTGCGCAGCTCGAGCGGGATGTCCACGAAGCTTGAGGTTCCCCTGCGCTGGCCCGGACGAAGAATGATCCAGGTGACAGCGGCGTTGGAGCGGATGATATCGCCTAGGACCACGAAAAAGAGTCGGATGATGGCCCCCAGTCGCCGCAGTCGGGTTTTGCTCGGTTGCACCGCCCGCGTGCCCCAGGCAATACACAGAGCGAGGGCGGCACCGAGCAGGATATGGCCTACGGCCACTGTCTGGTTGAGCAGCAGCCACATTGTCAAGAGGCCAGCGGAGAGCAGCGGGAAGGGCAGCCAGCGGCTCATGAACCGTCTCCCCTCGGTACGCTTTGCTCCTCAGCAGCGCCGCTCAGCACGCCGCGGATATAATCGTGCGGATTATGCACCGTTTGGGCCGTTTTCTGCGTGTATTGCAGGAGCGGTTCTGCTTGAACCGTTAACCCTGCACAGGCGATCAGGAGAGCGACGACCGGCGTCAATTCAACAAGCCTAACTTGCGGTATCGCGCGCTCCAGGGGTGCCCAAAAAACGCGCATCCCGGCGCGGGTCATGGCGATGAGGGTGGCGAGTCCGGAGACGATCAGCAAGGCGAGCAACGCCCAGGATGCCGGCGCAACCGCGGCTTCGGTCCCGGGTCCGGGGGTGTTCAAAAGGGCCGTCAACAACGCGAATTTGGCTATGAACCCCGACAAAGGCGGCAGGCCCGCGAGCACCAGTGCACAGCCTATGAAGCTCAGCCCGAGCACCGCCAGCGTCGCCGGCGTGGCGATGCCGACCTCCTCGACCGCCTCCAGCTCTTCCTCGTCCTCCTCGCCGAAGGCCTCCAAGGTAACGGCGAGTATGTCCGCGCCCGGTCCGCGGCCGCGCTCGATGAGCTCGACCAGCAGAAAAAAGGCGCTGATGGCGAGGGTCGAGCTGATCAGGTAGAACAGCGCCGAGGCGGTTACGCCGGGCTGGCCGGTGCCGATCGCCGTCAGCACGGTGCCCGAGGAGATCAGCACGGCGAAGCCGGCCAGCCGCGCTGTATCCTGCGCGGCAAGTACTCCGATCGCGCCGAAGGCGATGGTCGCCATCCCGCCGAATAGCAGCCATTCCTGGCCGAACGGCGCTACGCTGGGGCCTTCCTCGCTGAACAGCAGCAGCGAGAGCCGCAGCACGACATAGACGCCAACCTTGCTTAGGATTGCGAAAATGGCCGCCACCGGAGGGGCGGCCACGGAGTACGCGCTCGGCAGCCAGAAGCTCAACGGCCACATCCCGGCCTTGACCAGAAAGGCGACGCCGAGGATGGCCGCACCGGTTTCCAGCAGCATTCGGTCGCTTGCCGGGACGAGGGGAATGCGGGTGGCCAGATCGGCCATGTTGAGGGTTCCGGTTACGGCATAGAGCAAGCTCACCCCGATCAAGAACAGCAACGAGGCGGCGAGATTGATTGCGATGTAGTGCAGCCCGGCTTGCACGCGAGCGGTGCCCGAGCCATGCAGCATAAGGCCATAGGAAGCGGCCAGCAGCAGCTCGAAAAAGACGAATAGATTGAATAGGTCACCGGTCAGGAAAGCGCCGTTGAGCCCCATCAACAGGAACTGGAACAGGGAATGGAAATGGGCGCCCGCCCGGTGCCAGCGGGCCAGCGAAAACACGACGCTGGTGAGTGCCAGCACGCTCGTCAGCACCACCATGAGCGCCGCGAGACGGTCGACGACCAGCACGATGCCAAACGGTACGGGCCAGTCGCCGAGCCGATAGACTTCGACCTGGGCGGCGGTCTGGCTGGACGGTACATTCGCCACCAGACCCAACAGAGCGAGGCCAACTCCGGCCAAGGCGATGATTGCGCCGAGGTTGAGGGCCGCTTTGAGTCCACGCCGGCGCTCGTCGATGAGCAGCATCCCGGCACCGGCCACCAAGGGCAGGACGACGGGCACGATCGGCAGGTGCTCGATCCAGCCGGTCACGATTCCCGCTCCGCACCATCGACATGGTCCGTTCCGGTCAAGCCGCGCGCGGCCAGCAACACGACCAGAAACAGCGCGGTCGTTGCGAAGCTGATGACGATCGCGGTGAGGATCAGCGCTTGCGGCAGAGGGTCGGCGTAATGCGCGGGCTCGCCGCTGCGGCCCGCCGCCAGGATAGCGGGCGCGCCGGTGCGCAGCCGCCCCATGGCGAGGATGAACAGATTGACGGCATAGGAGAGCAACGTCAAACCGATGATCACCTGGAAGGTGCGCGGCCGTAACAGCAGCCAAACGCCGGAGCCGGCCAATACACCGATGCCGAGGGCCAGGATGATTTCCATTGCGTTACTTCTCTTCGGTCGTGACTGATGCCAGCGCCGCCTTGGTGCTCGGCGCCCGATGGCTGCGGATCGACTGGTGGGCGAGTGCAAGCAGGATCAAAGCCATGGCCCCCACGACGAGCACGAACACCCCCAGATCGAAGAGCAGAGCGCTGGCGAGTGGCGCTCGGCCGATGACGGGCAGTTCGGCATGGGCGGCGTACGAGGTCAGGAAAGGGTAGCAGAACAGCCAGGCGCCGACCCCGGTGCCCGCCGCGAGCAGAAGCCCCATGGCGATCCAGCGCACAGGGCGCACACGCAGGCGCGCTTCCACCCAGCGGATTCCGCCGGCCATGTACAGCAGCAGCAAGGCTACGGTCATCGTGATGCCGGCTACGAAGCCGCCCCCTGGCAGGTCGTGTCCGCGGATGAGCAGAAACACGGCCAACAGGCCGATGAAGGGGTATATAGCCTGCATGATCAGCGCCGGAATGGCCAGATAATCGGTCACGGTGGCGCCGGTCGACCGCAGTGGGTGGGCGGCGGCGTCTCGGGCGTTTTGGAGCCGCTGCTGCTCCGGAATATCGATACTGTCGGGCGCTGGGCGGAAGCGGCGCAACAGTGCGTAGACGGCGAGCGCGACGATACCGAGCACGGTGATCTCTCCCAACGTGTCAAAACCGCGGAAGTCCACCAGGATGACGTTGACGACGTTGGTGCCGCCGCCCTCGGTATAGGCGCGCTCCAGGAAAAAACGCGAGATGCTCTGCGGTGCGGGGCGTGTCATCACCGCATAAGCCAGCACCGCCAAGCCGCTGCCGGCGAGGAGCGCGAGCGTGAGATCGCCAAGGCGGCGCGTGCGCGCTTTGGCATGCGGGCCCGAGTCGATGGCTTCGATCCGTTTCGGCAGCCAGCGCAGCCCGAGCAGGATCAACATGGTTGTTACGATCTCCACCAGCAGCTGCGTCAAAGCGAGATCGGGCGCGGATAGCCAGACGAACGTGATGCTGGTGACAAGGCCCGCCCCACCGACCAGGATCAAGGCGGCCAAGCGGTGATATTTGGCCAGATAGGCGGCGCCGACGGCGCAAGTGATGCCGACCGTCCAGAGCAACGCAAAGGCCGGGTCGAGCGCCAGCGAGGCGGCGTGATCGACTGCAAGCCAGTGCCCGTAGAGCGGCCATAGTGCGGCGATGAGTGTCGTGCCCACCAGCAAGCGCAGTTGCACTTGCAAACGGCGGGTGCCGAGGAGATTTTTCAGTGACCCGGCCCAGCGCCACGAAATCGTAACCAGCACGCGGTCGAAGATGCGCTGGCTTTTGAGGTGGCGCAACAAAGGGGCCCCCTCGACGCCGCTCAGAAGGTATCTCTGCAGTAGCCGGTAGAGCAACGCGCCGCCCACCAGCGCGATTACGCTCATCAACAGCGGCCAAGTGAATCCGTGCCATACCGCGAGGTTGTATTGCGGTAGAGCGGGGCTAAGCACGGCGTACGCCGCCGTCTCCAGGGCCGGACCCACCGTGAGCCCCGGAATGATCCCGACCACGAGGCAGGCCAATACCAGAAATTCAACCGGGAAACGCATCCAGTGGGGCGGTTCATGCGGCACCCGCGGCAAGTCCACTGCAGGGGGGCCGAAAAATGCCCCATGAATGAAGCGCAGCGAATAGACGACGCTGAACATGGTTGCCAGGGTGGCGATGTAGGGCAGCATGTCGTCCATGATCGAACCACCGTGGATTTGAATGGTCTCAGCGAAGAACATTTCTTTGGAGAGAAATCCATTCAACAGCGGAACCCCGGCCATTGCGGCCGCGGCGACCATGGCCAACGTCGCGGTAATGGGCATGAATCGATACAACCCGCTCAGGCGGCGGATATCACGCGTGCCGGTCTCGTGATCGATGATGCCCGCGGCCATGAACAGGGAGGCCTTGAAAGTCGCATGATTTATGATGTGAAAGATTCCCGCCAACGTCGCGAGCGGTGTGTCCAGGCCGAGCAGCAGCGTGATCAGTCCGAGATGGCTGATGGTTGAATACGCTAAGAGGCCCTTGAGATCCTGCTGAAAGATCGCAAGGTAGGCGCCCAGCACGAAAGTCACCAGGCCGGACATCCCCACGATCCAAAGCCAGGCATCGGTGCCGGCCAGGGCCGGCCATAGGCGCGCCAACAAAAACACCCCGGCTTTCACCAGCGTGGCCGAGTGCAAATAGGCCGAAACTGGGGTCGGCGCTACCATGGCCTGCGGTAGCCAGAAGTGAAACGGAAACTGCGCGCTCTTGGTCAGTGCCCCGAGCAGGATAAGGATCAGCGCGGGTAGATAGAGCGAATGCGAGCGGATCAGATCGCCTGATGCCAGCACCGCGTCGAGATCGTAGCTGCCGACGATGTACCCGAGGACCAGAACGCCCGCGAACAGGCACAGTCCGCCCGCCGCGGTGATGGTGAGCGCCATACGGGCGCCGTCGCGGGCGGCGGCGTTGTGGTGCCAATAGCCGATCAGCAGGAATGAGAAAAGACTGGTCAGCTCCCAGAAAAACACCAGCTGGATCAGGTTGCCGGAGAGCACGATGCCCAGCATGGCGCCCATGAACGCCAGCAAGAACGAGAAAAAACGGGGAACCGGGTCTTCCGGCGACATGTAGTAGCGCGCATAGAGCACCACCAGAAACCCAATCCCCGTGACCAGCACGGAGAACAGCCAAGCGAAGCCGTCCATCCTCAGGATGAAGTTGAGCCCGAGCGTGGGCAGCCACTGCGCTTCGTAACGCACGATCCCGCCGGCGGTCACACTCGAATAGCAGGTCGCCGTGATGATCAGCCCGGCGAGCGCAACCGCGCCCGCGAGCCATGCTTCGATGTTACGGGCATTGGCGGGCAGGAACGCGGCGACCAAGCTGCCGGCGAACGGGAGCGCGGTTAGGCCGATGAGCAGCGTAGCGTTCGACATTATCGTTTAGTCGTCCTTATCCGCGTTTGAGCTGGCCCCATCCGGTCGCGCTCGGTCAAGCACCTCTACGGTTTCCTGAGCACCCTCCTCGGCTGACCTCATAGGTATCCCCCCATGCCGCGGTTTGCCTGGGACCACGACGTATCTTACCGGCACTATCACAGGCCTTCGAGAACATACCGCCGTTCCATACCTGAATCTCCAGTGATGCGGCGACAGTAACTGTGCCTATCTTCCCGCCGGCCACCGCAATGTGCCTTGGGCAACATAATCTCTGGTAAAAATTCCCATTGGCTGTCGGGTCTCCGACGATTGGATCGACCGCTCACGGCATACACTGTGTGTCAGTCGCGCGGGCGCTTCGGGGTGATCGCCGCGCTGGCGTTCAGCGCGGCGGCCCTGGCGGCTTACCGCGCGAGATCGGTTCAGCAGCGTGTACTTCGAGGGCGATCAATGAAGGCGCTGCTGGTGCGCACCGGGCGTAACCCCAACCCGCGCGCCGAGGACGAGCCGAGTCTGCGCAAGGCCATGCGCCTGGTCGCCACCCGCGGCGGCTTGCTCGGAGGCAAGGGCGATGGCGAGCCCGGCACGCAGACCCTGTGGCGCGGCCTAGCGGAATGCCGATGCGCTGCGCCACCTTGATCACGGCCACGCGGTGCAGCACATTACGGGGATAGCGGCGCTGATTGCCTTGGTTGCGTCGGCTTTTGATCAAGCCCTTGGATTCGTAGAAGTGAATCGCGGAAACGGCCACGCCACTGCGCCTTGCGACCTCGCCCACGGTGAGCTCATTACCGATACGACTCGGATCGAACTTGCCCATGTTCGCGCCCTCTTGACCTCAAGCTTACTTGAGGTTGTACGCTGGCGCTCCTCAACTCACAATCCTTACGGAGCACGAGGCCAGTGAACCGCAAAAGCAGCGTTGCGCTCCGGCGGGCTGAGCGGGATTTGGCTCACGCCCAGGAGGCTTCTCTCTTGGAGTCTGTGCGCCTCCGGCCGGTCATTTCCGTCTCGAACCTCTCCAAGACCTACGCTTCCGGGTTCCACGCTCTCAAGAACATCAACCTCGAGGTTCGCCGCGGCGAGATCTTCGCGCTGCTCGGCCCCAACGGCGCCGGTAAGACGACGCTGATCAGCATCATCTGCGGAATCGTCAACCCCGGTGAAGGCACGGTTTTGGCGGACGGGCACGACATCGTCACCGAGTACCGCGCGGCCCGGTTCAAAATCGGTCTCGTCCCGCAGGAGCTCACCACCGATGCCTTCGAGACCGTTTGGGACACCGTCAGCTTCAGTCGGAGGTTGTTCGGTCGGCGGGCGAATCCTGGTTATATCGAAAAAGTGCTCAAGGATTTGTCCCTATGGGACAAGAAGGACAGCAAACTCATCACGCTCTCCGGCGGCATGAAACGCCGCGTGCTGATCGCCAAGGCACTCTCTCATGAGCCGGAGATCCTGTTTCTCGACGAGCCGACGGCCGGCGTCGACGTCGATTTGCGACGCGAGATGTGGCAGTTGGTGCGCGCGCTGCGCGCAAGCGGCGTAACGATCGTCTTGACCACCCATTACATCGAGGAGGCCGAGGAGATGGCCGATCGAGTCGGAGTGATCAGTGAGGGTGAGCTCATCCTGGTGGAAGACAAAGCCGAGCTCATGCACAAGCTGGGTCGCAAGCGATTGATATTGCAATTGAAAGGCCCGCTAGAGCGCATCCCGAGCGCGCTCGCTGCCCACACGCTGGAACTCGCCGCCGACGGCCATGAGCTCGTCTATACCTATGACCCGCAGGATGAGCGCACGGACATCACCGCTTTGCTTGGCGATCTCAACGAGGCGGGCATCCGGTTCAAGGATCTGCGCACCAAGCAAAGCTCGCTGGAAGAAATCTTCGTCAGCTTGCTGAGAGAAACACGTCGATGAATCTTCATGCCGTACAGGCGATTTATCGGTTCGAAATGGCGCGCATGGCGCGCACTTTGTTGCAGAGCATCGTCTCGCCGGTGATTTCGACCTCGCTTTATTTCGTTGTTTTCGGCGCGGCGATCGGCTCGCGCATCACCGAGATCGGGGGGGTCAGCTACGGTGCTTTCATCGTACCTGGGTTGACCATGCTGATGCTTTTGACACAAAGCGTTTCCAACGCCTCCTTTGGAATCTATTTTCCTAGGTTTTCGAGGACGATCTACGAGATCCTATCGGCGCCCGTTTCGTATTTCGAGGTCGTGCTCGGCTATGTCGGGGCGGCGGCGACCAAGTCGATCATTTTGGGCCTGATCATCCTGGCGACGGCGAGTCTGTTCGTGCCGCTCGAGATCGCCCATCCCGTGTGGATGCTCGTCTTCCTGTTGCTCACGGCGGTGACGTTCAGCCTGCTCGGCTTCATCATCGGCATTTGGGCCGACAATTTCGAGAAGCTGCAGCTTGTGCCGCTGTTGATCATCACGCCGCTGGCGTTTCTCGGCGGGAGCTTCTACTCTGTCGACATGCTGCCGCCGTTTTGGCAGACGGTTACCTTGTTCAACCCCGTGGTTTACCTCATCAGCGGTTTTCGCTGGAGTTTTTACGACATCGCCGATGTAAGCGTGGGCGCGAGCCTCGCCATGATCACGGTGTTCCTGGGCCTGTGCCTGGCCTTGGTGGGGTGGATCTTCAAGACGGGCTATCGGCTCAAGGCGTAAACGCCTCTCATGACCTGGGCCGCACTGGCGTAAAACACCGTTTTTGAGAAACAGCAATTCTACGCCCGTCTCAATGCCGCCGTTGCTGATAGACTCAAGCCGAAGAGGCCGACGCCGAATAGCGCGAAGATGGCCGGTTCAGAGATCGCCACTACCGGTAAAATCTGGCCCCGAATTTCACCGCCCGGGAAAGATGGAGTATGGATGTTGAGGTACAGCCCCTCGTTCAGGAGGTTGGGTAGCTCGGCGGCGAGCGTGGTGCTGTTGCCTTCGCCGAGATCCCAGACGCTGAAGATCGTGCCGGCGGCCGCATCGATCACCAGATCATTGTTGGTGTCGTTATTGGGCGAGATAAAGCCGAAGACCACGTCACCATTGGTCCCGGCGGGAGCCCGATGAATGTGTGCCGCGACGACATCGTCGTCGTTCACGCCAGGCGTCTGGTTGCCGTCCAAATCCAAACCGGCCAACGAGATCAGAATCGCCAATTCGGTCTGGGCATCGTTTAGAGCCAGCTCGGCGGAGCCGCTGGCGAGGCTCGTAACGGGGGGCACCTCCTGGTCCCCCGAGAGATTGGCCTCGAAGACCATGACCGCCTGCGCATGATTCAATGCGCTCCAACTCAACACCGACAGTAGCATCATTAGAAATGCTTTCATGGCCCGTACCTCCGCGATAGGTCAGCAGGCACTTCGGAGAGCACGCGGTTTTCACCCCTATAGCCGTTACCCGGCAAAAAAGCCAGTCCGCTCATCGGATAATTGTATTCCCACCGTTCGGTGACGTAGGGCTTTCAAGCGGGGGTTTGTCCGTGGGGGGTTAGCGAGGCGCGGGGCGGGTGCGGTTGTTGCGGCGGCGGGGCAGGTCTTCTCCGCTCGCTTCGATAAGCGTTGCCTCGTCATGGCGTGGGTTGCCGACGCGCGGCGAGACCGGATAGGCCCGGATTTGCTCTATGGGCAAAGCCGCCGTTACCTCGCGTATGGCGTCACCTTCGGTGAGCGCGGGATCCAGCCAGGCACGCCAGCACGGGTCGTTCAGCACCACGGGCATCCGCGGATGGACTTGGCGGGCGAGCCCACGGGCCGGCTCGGTGATGATCGCAACGCGCTCGCCGGGTTCCTGCGCGCTCGGGGTCCACAACCCGGCGAGCAGCAGCAGGCCGCCGTCGCGCCGCATAAAACGGTAGGGCTGCTTACGGCCGGCTTCCGCGCGCCACTCGTACCAGCCGTCGGCGGGGATGATGGCGCGGCGTTTCGCAAAGGAGCTGCGAAAGTAAGCTGAATCGGCGATCTTCTCCGCGCGGGCATTGATCGGGGCCGGCGCTCCTTGCTTTTCCTCAGCGTAGGACGGTTTGAAGCCCCAATGCGACCAGGCCGCCACCGGCCGGCCATTCGCACCGGCATGGATCGTCAGGATGTTCTGGCTCGGGGCGATATTGTAACGGGGCGGCCAATCGACTTCGGCTTCGATGCCGAAAAATCGAAGTATCTCTTGAGCGTTGCGGGAGAGATCATAGCGACCGCACATGGCATCCACCGACACGCACCAGCAAAATGAGCAGTAGTGAGCTGCAAACCGCTCTGTCGGGCACCACCATCAGTTTTACACCAATGCGAGATCGAATCACGGCTATTCGCCTGCGATGCATCGCCCAGTGCGCGCCTAGCGCGATGAAATGTGCGGCCATGACGCCTCGCCGGCGCCGCGGCGATGCGGTAGAGCTCGCATGGTGTAGCCGTGTTCTCCAGGCGCGAGAGCGTTGGGGCACTGGCCAGCTCAGCGCCCGGCTCGAACGGGCGGCGCCCGACGGCGAGCTGGGACAGCGCATCGCAGGGCGTTGGCGTCTGGCAGTTAACCAAAAAAGGATGGGCGTCGCTCAATGCCGCCGTGTCGTTGAAAGAAGAAACCTTTCCAGTACTGTACGCGCAAGCAAGCGAATAGTGTCTTTCATGCATCAGGAGAATTTACAGACAAAAAATCTATACGCGTAATTGGTGGCCGTCTTGGCACGTGGTTGTCCTCATTGATCGAATCGGCCGACTTGGTATCAAGAAAATAGTGGTCTGCTCCGAATGGCACTTACTTAAGTGATAGGGTTTCGCGATATTCGCTCCGAGGGCCGCCGTAGATCCATCCATGGAGGCTCGTTTGCCGCATCCATGCGGCAAACGCCCTCGGATCGAACACCACGAAACCCTCTCGGCCCGCTGCAAGTCGGTAAAGTAAGTGCCATTCTGGTCTGCTCCCTGTAATTATTAATTATCATTCCCGTTCCTCCGCCCCGAGCTCCGTCGCAACAGCGGCGAACTGTTCCAGCGCCGCCTCAAGGTTGTCCACGATTTCTGCGGCGATCACATCCGGCTCGGCGAGGCTGTCAAGGTCCTCCAGGGAATCGTCCTTCAGCCAGAAAATATCGAGGTTCAGCTTGTCGCGCCGGGCGAGTTCTTCATAGGTGAAGCGGCGGAAGCGCTCGGTTTCCTGGCGCGCGTGATAGCAGCGGACGAAGTCTTCCAGATCGGCATTCGTCAGCCGCTTGGTCTTTTGCGTCTTGTGGACGTTCGTGCGGTAGTCGTAGACCCAAAGCTCTTTGGTCTGCACCTCGCGCGAGGCGGGTCGCTTGTCGAAGAACAGCACGTTCGCCTTGACGCCCGGGCTGTACCAGATGCCCGTGGGCAGGCGCAGGAGCGTGTGGAAGTTGAACCCCTGCAGCAGCCGCTTACGGATGCCCTCTCCGGCCCGTCCCGCCTCAAACAGCACGTTGTCGGGCAGCACGACCCCCGCACGGCCGTTCGCCTCCAGAATGGTCATGATGTGCTGGAGGAAGTTGAACTGCTTGTTGGCCGTGGTGAACTTGAAGTCTTCGCGCTCGTAGTGCTCGCGTTCCGTCGTGACCGAGCCGTCTTCGCCCACCACCTTGTAGCTGGATTTCTTGCCGAAGGGAGGATTCGTCAGGACCACATTGAAACGCTCGCCGCCGTCCGAGGCCAGCGCGTCCCCTTGCTCCACCGGGCTGCCGCCGTTGCCGATGCCGTGCAAATAGAGGTTCATGGCGCATAGCCGGACGACCTCGTCGACGATATCAAGCCCATGGAATGCGGTGTGACGCAGTGCGCGCAGCTTCTCACGGTCCTGGGTCTGGGTCTTCAGGTGGTCATAGGCGGCGAGCAGGAAACCGCCGGTGCCGCAGGCGGGATCGCAGACGGTCTCGCCGATCTTCGGGGCGACGCATTTCACGATGGCTTCGATCACCGGTCGCGGGGTGAAGTACTGTCCGGCACCGGACTTCACTTCCGAGGCGTTGCGCTCCAGCAGCCCCTCGTAGATCTCGCCCTTCACGTCGACCTCGAGCCCGATCCACGGGCCTTCCTTGTCGATGAGGCTGACCACCCGCTTCAGCTTGGCGGGGTCGGAGAGTTTGTTCTGGGCCTTGCGGAAAATCGTGCCGATCAACCCGTCCTCGCGGCCGAGCTGCTCCAGTGTGTGGCGATACTGCAGCTCCAGCTCGTCACCGTCCTTGTTCGCCAGGTGTGTCCAGCTCCATCGCGGCGGGATGGCCGAGGTCTCGCCCAGCAGATCCTCGCGTTCCTGGTCCATCTTCAGGAACAGGAGATAGGTGATCTGCTCGATGTAGTCGCCATAGGAGATGCCCTGATCGCGCAGCACATGGGCATAGTTCCATACCTTGGCGACGAGTTGTTCGTTACTCATGTGGCAGAGTCTTCATTGATCGTGTGCGGGGTCGGCCGCCTCGGCAATCAGGTTCATCGTCAGGCGTACCATCAGATCCTTGGCCTTGGGATCGCTTTCGGCAATCAGTGCCGTAGGGCGGATAAGCAAAGCGCATCCGCCAAACATCGCCGGACGATTCACTCCCATTCGACTCCGGCGATATGGCTCGGCTCACTTTCCCCCCAATCCGCCTCATACCATCCGCGCTCCGCGCACCGTGCGAAGCTCGACCAGCGCCAGTCACGCGGGCGCCGGACCAGCCCGTGTTTCACCGGATTGTAATGGACATAATCCATATGGAGTCGCCAGTCGCGATCGTCGCGGATGGTGTGCTCCCAGAACCGGCGCTGCCACAGGGCACGTTCCCCGCGTTCGTCGGAGTGCGGGGCGATGGCACGCGAGGTCAGCTTCTTGATCTCTCGCCAACGGCCGGAATAGTCGGCGTCGTTCTCCGGTAGGCGCCAGATGCAATGCAGGTGATCGGGCAGAACGACGACCGCCTCAACGGCGAAGGGCCGCCTTTCGCGCACTGTTCGGAACGCGCGGCGCAGGGCCTCGATGTTTCGATCGCTCGTGAACACCGGCCTGCGCTCGCGCGTTACCGCGGTGAAAAAGTATGTGCCGCCCGGGATCTTCACGCGGCGGTAGTTGCTCATGCCAGCAAAGCCGGTTCTTGTGCTTCGGGTTCGGCATTCGGCGGATGCGCTGCGCTTATCCGCCCTACGACTTGGTAGGTCTTGCCATCGGTGGCAGTGGTTGCATTTTTTGCAACCACTGCCACCCGCTCCAGTTCACCGGATGCAAAAATGTTTCGCAGGTGGCGCGAAATGACCGACTTGTCGCGGCCGAACAGGTCGGCCAACTGCTGCAAACTGAGCCACAGGGTCTCGCCCTCCAGCCGGACTTCCACCGGCTGGCCATCGCTCTCGAAGATGACGATCTCGCTCATGGGGACGATGCACATTTCGCCATCGTTCCTTCACCCAATCGACGGGCTGGCCGGACAACAGGCCGGGGCGGAGGCCCGAAACAGAACTCCCGGTTGATCATGCCGTGGCCTTCCTTTGGGACTTTCTGGGTGCGGCGATGCGGGTTTCCTTTATGCGGGCAAGCAGTTCGGCGGCCGGTTCATCGGCGGGGTCCTGAGGGACCAGGCGGCCCGCGAACGCATCCTTCAGAATGGACTGGCGCAGCGCGGCGGAGCGGGCGAGTTCAGTCTCACAATGCTTCTCCATCGCCCCGATGCGGTCGAAGGCATCCCAGATCAATTGAGCAATTTGCGCCTGTTCTTCGGCCGGTGGAAGTGGGAAAGCGGCGCCTTTGATGTCCGCGCCAGATATTCCCTGCTGGCCGGACGTGGTTTTGATGTTCGCCGCTATATGGCGGCGGGTTGTGCCCGTGTTCCATGCGGCCTCCAAATAGTCTGTGCTGAGACCGTCGACGGCGACAGGCCGTGCCTTGATTAGCTTGTCAGGATGAAGCACCGGGTCGCTTTCGCGCATTTGACCGCACACACCCACAAGGTGCGCTGATCCATTATATCGGGTGAAGAGAAGGTCGCCTCGCTCGACCCAGTAAGGACTGACATCTTCACCTTGGGTGGGTCGGTAATACCGCAGATCGTCTATTGACACGTCCATCGCCCGAGTGGCCGAAATCCGCAGAATGGGGAAATCGTTTCGTTCCAAAAACGGCTTCCTCGAGAGACCGTTCCTAAACATTCCGACAACCTGATCAACAGACGCCCATACCCAGCCCTCTGGGAGTTCGGGCAAGCCCGAAGTGTCGGGGGCATTGGGTTCCTTGTATTTGCCCCGACCTCGCCAGGTTTCGCGGCGGGTTTGCAGGATGCGGGCAAGCAGGTCGCGGCCGTGTTCCAGGCGGTGGGCGTTTTCCGCGCGCCAGTCGGCGGTGAGCTGGCCGGTGACGGCGGCCTTCAGGACGGACTGGCGATAGCGCGACAGGAGCTTCTGCACCTGGCGCAGCGCCTCTTCGCCCTTGTCTATCCGGGTGAAAAGCGTCTCGATCTTCTCGACGATGCGGCGTTGTTCGTTGAGAGGAGCAACCGGGATGGGCAGTTGCGCGAAACGCGAGCCTGAAATCTCCTTGAACGTTGTGCCGCTTGAATTCTCTTCAGCGAGGTGCTTTGCGGATTTGAGATAGAAGTAGACGAACGTCTCGTCGATCTGGTCGTTAACCGCTACGCTCTTGAAACCCTGATTTGTGGTCAACTCGCTCGCTGCAATTGCCACGTAGCCGATAGGGGCACGGGACGAAAACACGACGGATCGTTTAGGAATAATGCGCGCGGATGAAGTTTTCAAGCCCCTTTTCGTAATGTTCCGTCGTCCTCCTGAAATTGTCTTCTGGGTGTAGCCGGTCAAGTCGGCTGGAGTGATCCAAGGAATATCCCCGTCAAAGTTAGTAGGGTCCGAGGTTTTAGGCGTTCCGCCCGAAATGATCGGCCCAAGGTCTTGTAACGTTGCCCATTTCCAGCCTTCTGGCAAACTGACGTCCTCCATCACGCCACCAAAGCCCCTTGCAGATCATCCAACATGTCGTTCAATTTCGCCCCCAAAACCTTACGCGCCTGCAGAATCCCGCCCTTGTCGGCGAGGCTCGGCACTTCCTGAAAGTCCCGCGGGGCGATCTCGGCATTCGCGGCGATGAAGGCCGCGATGGCACGCAGCCAGTCCTCCTGCTCCGCCGTGTATTCCCGCCCCGCTCGTTTCTCGCGTCCCATCCAGAGGTTGAACCGCTGCTCCACCACGGTGGCGAACGGCTCCAGGACCTCGGTCTGCCCCAGCGCGAAGCGCACCAGGCTGACCACCTCGGTCAGCTGCTCGTCCACGGGTGCGCCCCGGACCTTGGCGGCGTCGAGCCGCTTGTAAGCCTGCCACACATTGGCGGTGGTCAGGTGGTGCGGCGGGTCCGTCAGTCGCTGCACCAGTTCGCGAATCGCGGCGTAGGTGAGCCGTTGCCGCCCCGGCGGCTGATTGTAGAGGATTTGCAGAGCGGTCAGCTCGTCGCGGTTTTCCTCGATGAACGTCTTGAAGCTGGTGATCGTCGCCTCGGCCTGCTTCATATCGAAGCCCGCGCTCGTGAGCTTATCAATGGTGATCTCATCGATCACGATGTCGGTTTTCTGCTTGATGTCCTTGAGCACGGTGCGTGTGGCGGGATTGTCGAACGGCCGGCAGGCGGTGTCGGTCAGGTCTTCGATGATTTGGCGTTCCTGCTCGGGCGTGGGCGCTCGGCCGTGGCGTGACTCGATGGCGGCCTGTTGCCTGTCGGTGTCGATGGCGTCGAGCAGATCGCGGGCGAGATCGCGCGGGGTTTTGCCGCCGGTTGCCTCGGCGATGCGGGTGCGATCCTCGTCATCCAGCTTGCGATCGAGCGCGGCAAGCCGAGCGGCGAGTGATGACAGCGCGTCCTCGTCGCGCCGCCCCATGGCGATCTGCTCGATCAGCGCGTCGAAGCTGATCGAGCGTTTGCGCTCCAGCGGCTGGCTGGCGTTCTTCTTGGTCTCGGACACGCCAACGGCGTCGACCAGGATGAAGCGTGTCTTGGTCCTGGCGTCGGGCGTGACCGCCTGCAGATCGGCGGCCGGTATGGTTCGCACACCCCGCCCCTTCATCTGCTCGTAGTACCCCTCGGACTTCACGTCACGCATGAACATCAGCACCTCCACCGGCTTGATGTCGGTACCGGTGGCGATCATATCGACGGTGACGGCGATGCGGGGGAACGGGTCCACCCGGAACGCCTTGATCAGCGCCTTGGGGTCTTCGCCGGTGTTGCGGTAGGTGATCTTTTTGGCGAAGTCGTTGCCCTCGCCGAAGACTTCGCGCACCGCGTGGACGATCTCTTCGGCGTGGTTGTCATCCTTGGCGAAGATCAGCGTCTTGGGCAGCCATTCCCCGCTGCGGTCGGGGAACAGTTCGCTGAAAACGCGGTTCTTGTAGGTTTGCAGGACCGTCCGGATCTGGTTCGGGTTGACGACGGACCGGTCGAGTTCCCTGGCGGTGTATTCCAGATCGGCGTCCAGTGTTTCATAACGGATCTTACGGGTGCGCCGGTCACGCACCGGCACCTGAAACCCGGCCTCGTCGGTCTCGACCTTGCCGCCCTGCTCGGTGACATGCGTGCGGATGCGGTAGATCTCGTAGCCAACGTTCACGCCGTCGGCAACGGAGCGTTCATACGGGTATTCGGCGACGAGATTCTGGTTGAAAAAACCCAGCGTGTGCTTGGATGGCGTCGCGGTCAGCCCGATGATTGAGGCGTCGAAATACTCCAGCACCTGACGCCAGAGCCCATAGATGGAACGATGGCATTCGTCGGTGACGATGAAATCGAAGGTCTCGATGGGGATGTCCGGGTTGTAGGAGACTGGTAGCGGCTCGCCATCCTCGCCGTGCCATTTCTCGAAGCCGGACGCCTCTTCCTCCTCCGCGGGCAGATCCTGGCCGCGGAGCATCGAATAGAGGCGCTGGATCGTGGTGATGACGACCTTTGCGTCGCGGTCGACCCGCTGCGATTGCAAGTGCTGGACGATGTAGGTGTCGGTGAAACGGTTTGCCGCTCCCGGCGGCTGGAACGCCTGGAACTCGCGCAGCGTCTGATCGCCCAGGTTGTTGCGGTCCACCAGGAACAGGATGCGCTTCGCACCCGCCTCGCGGATGAGACGGTAGGAGAAGGAACAGGCGGTGAAGGTTTTTCCCGCGCCGGTGGCAAGCTGAATGAGAGCGCGAGGTTTGGCCTCCGCCAGTGAGCTTTCGAGCCCGTGGATTGCTTCGATCTGGCAATCTCTCAGGCCACGCGGGTTGAGCGGCGGCATGGCGCGTAAGCGGGCCCGAAGCGTTTCAGGCTGTTGCAGCCACTCGCGGAGCGTCTCCGGGCGGTGAAACGCGAACAGCCTGCGCGACCGGGCTTTCGGATCGCGGCGGTTGCAAAAGAATGTCTCATCGCCCGTGCTCTCGTAGTCATAGATGAGCAGATCGTCCCAGCGCGCCAGGTGTTCCGGAAGCCTGACCATGTACTTCACGGACTGCTCCGCGACGCCGCTGAGCGTAACCCCGCTCTTCTTCGCCTCGACGACACCGGCCGCCTTGCCTGCCACGAACAGAAGGTAATCGCTGAATCCCGCCGGCAGGGGAAACTCACGCACCGCGACACCGAGCCCGGCATTGCGATCAAATCCTTCGCGGTCCTGCAGAACCCAGCCGGCCGCCGTTAGCAGCGCATCGATTTTTTCTCGCGCAAGCTGTTCAGGCGATGAGTTCACTGGAAAGCCCCCACCAATTCCCGGCGCAAACCGACGCATCAGGCTGCGCGGCACCTGCTCCCTGCCATCTTACTGCCCGGTTTCCTTCATACGCACAGCTCAGCAGGCGGTGCTCGGCACGTCTGTTGAAGTCGGACCAGCCCCGCACGCGGGATGCGTTGGCGAGTCCGGATGAAAACACGGTAGCAAGGCCATCAGCGACTGACCAATCGTCCTGCGGCCGGCCGTCCTGCTCTTCTCCGCGTCACTCGGGCTCTCCAGCATCGTTGAACAAGCCAATATGGTTCCGGTATACGAAACGACGGTTGCGCCGCTGCCCGGTCATTTCCTGAAGTAATCCATGCCGTTCAAATTGTTGCACCAGATTATTGGCCGCGGGGTAGGAGGTTTCGATCAACTCCTGAACGTTGGCAACAGAGATGATCGGCTGCTGATAAAGCTGCTCCAGCACACGGTGGCCGTTTCCGGCTGCGCGACCGAACTCATCGATAATGAGCTGACGATGCTGCTCTCGTAACAACAGAACCCGCCGGGCCGTCTCGGTAGCTTGCTGGCTTACTTCAAATACACCGCGCAGAAAGAAAAGCAGCCACAGTTCCCAGTCGCCGTGGTCCCTTACTGCCTGCAGACAATCGTAATAGCGTTGTCGGTTGCGCTTGAAGTAATACGACAGATAGAGCACCGGTTTGAGCAGGACTTCTTTTTCGCACAACAGAAAGGTGATCAGCAGCTTTCCCACACGGCCGTTCCCGTCGAGAAAAGGATGGATGGTCTCGAACTGAGCGTGTGTCAAACCGATGCGGATCAGCAGCGGCAGGGGGGGCATCGCTGTGAAGAAAGCGCTCCAGCTCGCCCACCAGCAGATTGGCCACCTCATAAGGAGGCGGCGGCACGAAAGCGGCCTCAGCCAGCGTGCAGCCAGCAGGGCCAATCCAGTTCTGGCTGGTGCGTAGCTCACCCGGTGCCAAGTGCTGTCCGCGCACGCCCTGCATCAGTTGCTCGTGGATCTCGTGGATCAAGCGCACCGATACCGGCAACTCCCGCAAACGCCCCAGGCCATAGTTCATGGCGCGAACATAGTTCACCACCTCAGCTACATCTCTCGGGCGCTCGGGGGAGAAAATTTGCGCCTCGGCCGCCAGCAAGTCTTGCAATGAGCTTTGCGTACCCTCGATCTGGCTGGACAGAACCGCCTCCTTGCGCACATACATGGCCACGAACAGTTCCGGGTGCGGGAGCGTTTGAATGGAACCATCCAGACGGCCCAGTGCTCGGTCGGCACGGGAGAGCGAATCAGGCATCTCCCCTGCCAGACGCACAGGCGGGTCCGGCGGCAGGGGCGCGGGGATGAAAGCGGAGCTCCTTATATTAAAGGCTGCATTAAATATAGCAACCATCATCCAAATTTATTGTTGGGAGCATGTAACTTGTCCGGAGTTGTAGCACACGATCTGTCCGGTTCTCATTGTCCCTCTTGCTGGAGGGAGCGCGATGAGAGCGACAGAGCTGCTACAGGAGATCCGGAAGATGCGATT